>JADHNV010000013.1 GCA_016779285.1 SAR86 cluster bacterium | reverse complement strand
AGCTAGGTTCCTCCAACCCATCTCTCCGCCAGATAAAGCGTTGCTGCTTTTTGAATTTTCTTTGGCTAAATTTGCAAAATCTGCACCATTATTTATTTCTATTAGCAATGAATCTGCTTTGGTTTTATCTGCAACCAGAATTTGACGCACAAATAGCTCAGGAGATAATTCTTTCACAGCACCTTCTGTTGCCAAAAAACCATCTAATTCTTGCTCCGTTATATTTACTTCTCTTCCTACTTTGCCTCTTTGCACTCTTTGAATAATCATTTCTTTCCTGACCTGTGATCTGAAATCTTCATAGGACTCACCTTCTTTTTCTAGTGCCTCAATAAACTCTTCAAGTGACAAACCATTGGATTGTGCTATGTTTTCAAAAGCTTGATTTAATTCTCCATCCCCTACTCTAATTCCAGCCTGTCTTCCCATTTGTAATTGCAATTCTTCTATTATGAGTCGCTCTTGAACTTGCTCTAACATCACCTCTTTTGGAGGCATTGGAGCACCTTGTTCTTCATATCTTTTTTCAAGGGTTGCAAGTGTGTTCTTTACTTGTGACTCTAAGACAAGCCCATCCTCTACAATAATTGCAACCCTATCAAGGATCTCAATTTTTGCACTTAGCGGAAAAGCTAGAAGAATTGATAAAGCAATGTGTATATTTTTATTCATAGTTAATATTGTACTTAATTAAATGTTTGCAGAGGCATCGAACAGCAAGATTATTTATAAATTGTTAAAACAGTTAATTTTTATTATAAGTTTGAGAAGGTATTAGAAAAGAAGCTATTTATTCTTTTATTGATTCCAGTTAAGCCCTTTAGCTCAAATTCAAAATTAATCCTACTTTTATTTTCAACTTCAATCATTTTCTCCCAGTCAGCATTATTAAATTGCTGAGCTTGATATTCAAGAAGATTATATTCAGACAATCTTTTGTCTGATGCATAGACCTTGAAAGTTAGACAGCAGTTTTCAAAACTAAAACCAAAATAAGTTTCTAAATTCTTATTGGAGTCCAGATCTTTACTAAGTCCACTAATTAATTTGTAACCGTTAGATATTAATTTTTCTATTGAGAGCTCAACAAAATCTATCTCATTTTTATAATTTAACAGCGGTATATTAGTTTGAAAATTTCTTGAAAATGAAAGACGAGTTTCTGGCAGTTTAATTTCTATTCCTGTTTTGCCAAAATTAAGCTCATTTCTTTTTTGAGAAAAATTAGCCTCTATATATGTTCTGATTATCTGATTTTCAAAGTATATATTTGTGCCAATTTGGTTGTCTTTTTCAAAAGTTTTATTAAGCATTTCGTTAATCACTTTACTTGACTCTAATTCATTCTTTTTAATTAATTGAATATTCAATCTGGCATCATTACTGATTTTTTTTTGCCATTTCAGTCTAGCTAACACAAATTCAGTGTCAGGAACTCTATCTTTGCCAAAAAAATATCTTGTGTTTAGCCTATTTAAATTTCCAAAATTACTTTGATGAAGATCAAAAATAGGGTCCCTAGATTGATTTTTATAATTTGTTTTCTGATAGACAATCTCTGGGACTAAAATAGCTAGGCTTTGCGCAGATGGTTGTTTTAAGAGGGAAGAAATTTTTACTTCAATCGAGGGGATTGAGTTGGTCTTATGGGGAGCCTTTGAATCATCAAGGTTATATTTCTTGTTTATGAGCAACCCATTAATTGATAGATCAAAATAGCCAAGAGCATAAGTAGTCTCTACCCCAATTTCTGTGATTAATCGTTTTCCAGTTTGATTATTTTTAAGAGTATTTGGAGGTAAATATTTATTTCTATTTATATCAAAATCCGCATAATTAGCTTTTGCGAAATATGATAGAGAATGTGTATATTTTTTATATTCAATTCTTACCTCTGGTTTTTTGATATATCCATTAGCTATAAATGGATTCAAACTTTGAAAACCTTGGCGCATAATGCTAGCTGAAAAATTTTCAAGCAAGATATTTGCTGATATAGATTGCAAAAGATAATGATCACGTTGATTCGCTATGCTTGTGTGGCTAGAAGGCAAGTCAAGCAAGACCATTGAATCAGAAGATTTTGCCCAATCAATAGATGTTGAAATTTTTGAAAGGCTTCTTTTCTCTTTTAGACGAAATGCCCATCTATCATGATCATCAAGATCATATTGTTTTCTAAACTTTTTATCTTTTGGAAAAAATAGAAGATCAAAAAAATTTTTGGAGTTAGATTTTGTTAGATATCTATAATTGGTTTCAAAGCCAATGCCTCTATCTTTCAAGATTCTGGGAGCGATTGTAAGATCAGATTTAGTAGAAATAACCCAGAAATATGGCGTATATAGGTCTACCCCATCAGAGCCAAGATTTAGCTCAGGCTCTAGAAAGCCACTCAATCTTTTTGTGGTTGCAGGAAAGGGCAAATATGGTAGCTTTAAGATTGTTTTTCCAAAAGCTTTAAGAGTTAGATTGTGAATATAACCTCGCTCTGATTGATTATTAATTAAGATTTTATTTGCTCTAATTTCCCAACCCTCTGAGGTATTACTGCACGAGCTAAGACTAGTATTTTTAAATTCAAGATTTTGTTCTAAATTTCCATGCAAAGACTGAAAATTAATTAATAAATTTCTTTCTCTCAGATATGCTTTTCCATTAATTAATCCCAAATTACCAGAATCTTGCTCTAGAGAGCCCGTTAAAAATTTAAAGCTATTACCTGAATGATTAATATTTCCATTCTGTATATCTTTTACATAATTTTGATTTTGAACATATGTTGCGCTTGAAGCATTCATCTTGCCTCCAGCAAATCCAATTAAAACATCTCCTTCAAGGAAGATAGTTCCATTTGATTGAATATCTATTTTGTCAGCATCAATCAAGGAGGATTCATATTTTTCTTCAATTAGAGGGTAGCTTGGATTTGCACAACCCTGGAGTGACTGATCATTGAATGGCTTTTGTTCATAAAAAGCAAAAGTAGCTGCACTTAATTGAAATTGAGTAAAGGCGAAAAGAAGCAATATAAATAAGCTCTTATTAGAATTAGTAATGGTTTGTTGTTTAGTAAACTTCAACAATTATCTTTTTTAGAGGACATTTCTTTAAGCTCTCTTAGGGTATCTTTTCCATAAAACATTTCATCGCCACAGAAAAATGTAGGAATTCCAAAAGCTCCTTTTTCAACAGCTCTAGATGTATTAGCTATTAGCTCTGCCTTGATCTCATCTTTAGAAATATTTTCAATCACCAAGTCTGGATGGCAATTATGCTGAACCAAAAGCTCATGAAGTGCCTCTGCTGAATCTAGCTTTAGGGATTGCTCCCACAGCCCACTTAAGACTATTTCGATATAAGAATTAAAAAAATCATTTTTTTGAGCAACTATTGCTCCTCTGATGAGGGAGATGGTATTGACAGGGAAGTGCTCATTCATTTTAAATTTTGTAATGTTATGTTCTTTCATAAATCTCTTAAAAGCAGTATCAAATTCATATTTAGATTTATTTGGAATTTCAGCCAATGTGATGAATGGGGGTTGATTATTGGATAGCTTCATGATGCCTCCTAGTAGACAGGGCACGTAGTGAAATTTTATGTCATGAGTTTTTTCTATATTCTGGATTGCTTTATGGCATAGATAGGCGTTTGGGCTTGCAAAGTCAAAAATAAAATCTACATTCATAGTCGTCCTCAACTCTTACGCTTATAATAATTCTTTAACTTGCATCAACCAGTTTAAAAATGCAACATCAAGCAATAATAATTACAAAATTTGGGGACATAAAATGAGTTTAAAAGATAAAGTTTTATTTATAACCGGTGGTAGCAGAGGAATAGGTCTTGAGATAGGCAAACGTGCTGCTAGGGATGGCGCAAGGGTAGTTCTGGCAGCAAAAACAGCAGAGCCTCATCCAAAACTTGCAGGCACAATATATACCGCAGCAGAAGAAATTGTGGCTGCTGGCGGAGAAGCATTGCCGATTATCCTAGATGTTCGAGACGAGATGAATGTCAGAGAGGCAATTGAACAAACCATTAGTCACTTTGGAGGTATAGATATTTGTGTTAATAATGCATCAGCAATTTCTCTTACAAACACTCCTGATACAGATATGAAACGCTATGATTTAATGCATCAAATTAACGGCAGAGGCACATATTTGGTAAGCAAGTACTGCATTCCACATCTCAAAAAATCCAATAATGCCCATATTTTAAATTTAGCGCCACCTCTTGATATGAAGCCAAAATGGTTCGGCCCCCATCTAGCTTATACCATGGCAAAATTTACAATGAGTATGTGTGTTTTGGGTATGGCAGAGGAGCTAAAGCCTAATGGAATAGCTGTTAACGGCTTATGGCCCAGGACTGCAATTGCAACTGCAGCTGTAAAAAATATATTGGGTGGTGATGAGTTAATGCGCATTTCAAGAACACCTGAGATTATGGCAGATGCAGCATACGAAATTTTTAATAAAAATTCAGAAGACTTTTCTGGTAATTTTTGTATAGATGATTTGGTTTTGTATGAAGCTGGCGTAAGAGATTTTACTCATTATGCTGATGTTCCTTTCGATCAACTTGCACTTGATTTCTTTTTGCCAGATGCAACGCCGTTGCCAGATGAAATAAAAAACAGTTAATTTGAACGAAAAAGATATTTTAAAGCTTGCCGCAAAATGTGGTTATCCATCCCAAACAGCCCTTGCTTTAAAAACTGAAGCAAGCGGCAGGGAATACTGGAGGCTAATTGATAAAAATAAAAGTGTTGTCTTATGTTTTTTGGATCCTCAAAATGGCAGCCATACCCAGTTTATTAAAATAGCAAAAATTTTTTCAGATCATGAAATTAATTCCCCTAAAATATTAGACACCTTCCCTGAATTGGGCATCACGATTCAAGAAGATCTCGGGGATTTAAATTTATTAGAAGTGGCAGATGCTAATAATTCTTTGAAATTAACTCTCCAGTGCTTGGATCTATTGATTGAAATCCAGGCAATTCCAAACCTAAAAATCCCATCTCTAACAAGGGATGATCTTGTAAATCAAATGAACTTATTCAATGATATTTTTTGCAATGATTTTCTAGATATAAAAGCTGACTCCTCAACGAAAAAACTCATTGAAAAAGCAGCTGATGAATTATCTATCCAGCCACAGGTTAATTGTCACTTTGATTTTGAAAGAAGAAACTTAATTCTCTCTGAGCTCGATGAGATTTTTGTAATAGATTTTCAAGATTTATCGCGGGGGCCAATTGGCATTGATTTGGCTGGAATTTTGCTTGATCACTACCGTTTAGCTGATTTTGATGAGATGATTAAACCCTTAAAATATTTTCAAGATAGGTCATCTATTGATAGTTCTACAGATCCATTTGAACTCTTGAGATGGGGAGGAGTGCAGAGAAATTTAAGGATATTGGGAGTTCTCTCCAGGCTATACCTCAATAAAGGAAAAGATTTTCGTCTAAGAGACATGCCCTTAATATTAAAGAATTTAATCTCTGTTATTCCCGATAATTGGATTTGTAAAGAATATTTAATAGAAGTAATTGAACCAAAATTAAAAAACAAATTATTAATGCTATGAAAGCTATGATTCTTGCAGCTGGAGAAGGCAAAAGACTCCAACCTTTAACTTTAAAGACTCCTAAGCCCTTATTAAAAGTTGGATCATCCTCTTTAATTGAATATCAAATTAATCGTCTATCAGATATTGGAATTAAGAACTTTGTTATTAATGTTTCATATTTAGGCGAACAAATTACAGAATCCTTAAAAGACCATTCGCATTATCAAAATATTACTTTTATTGAGGAACCATTTCCTTATGGAACTGGAGGTGCCTTAGTGAATGCTATGGATCATTTGGGAGACGACCCATTTATATTATGTAATGCAGATATTTTCACTAAAATTGATTTAACCAAGCTGCCAAGTTCAACGGAGGCAGCTCATTTAATCGGCACTCCAAACCCAAAGCATAATTTAGATGGAGATTTTTCTGTGCTTGGCAACTCAGTAATTATTAATGAGCAAGCAAATCATTTAACTTGGTCAGGAATCTCATTAATTAATCCCAAAATTTTAAAGGGGTGTTTGGACATAAGTTTTCCATTTGATATTTGGAATACAGTTTTCAAGACCTTCATTAAAAATCAAAAAATTACAGCTCACCAAGATACCTCCTTGTGGATAGATGTTGGAACAATTGACAGGTTAGAGCTTGCAAGAGCATCGCTAAAAGAAGAAAATTAATCCATCATGCAAAATCAATCACTCATTGCGCCCTCAATTCTTTCTGCAAACTTTGCCCATTTAGGTGACGAAGTGAAATCAGTTATGCATGCCGGAGCAGATTGGATTCATTTTGATGTTATGGATAATCACTATGTACCTAATCTAACTATCGGCCCTATGGTTTGTAAATCTCTGAGAGATGACGGCATTAAAAATTTTATCGATGTACATTTAATGGTTGAGCCAGTTGATGAAATTGCAAAAAGTTTTGCTGAAGCAGGCGCAGATTTAATTAGCTTTCATCCAGAAGCTACCAAGCATGTTGCCCGAACCATTGATTTAATTAAAAGTCTTGGTTGTAAAGCAGGTATTGCTTTAAACCCAGCTACTTCAACATCCGTTCTAGAAAATATTATTCAAGACATTGATTTGGTTTTATTGATGAGTGTCAATCCAGGATTTGGCGGGCAGAAATTCATACCAAGCACACTCAAAAAAATACAAGATGTAAAAGCAATGATTGATCTGCAGGATAGAGATATTTATTTAGAAGTTGATGGTGGTATCAATCTTGAAACTATTGCCAGTGTCTCTAAAGCCGGAGCCAATGTATTTGTTGCAGGATCAGCAATTTTTGGATCATCAGATTATGAAGAGACCATTCAAAGTTTTCGTCAAAAAATTTCTTAGCTTAGTTTTAATTATTTTTTCTACCCAAACTTATGGGAATATAGAAGCAAGTTTTGAAGGAAAATCAGCCAAGCTATTTCTAAGAGTTGCTAACACCAATGAATCTCGAAGTAAGGGTCTAATGTTTCAAGAGTCTCTTCAGAAAAATCATGGGATGGTTTTTATATGGCCATCAAGCAAAAAACAGTGCATGTGGATGAAAAACACATCAATCCCTCTTAGTGTTGCTTATCTTGGAGCCGATGGCAGAATACTGGAGATTTATGATATGGTCCCTTTTTCAGAAGAGTCTGTTTGTTCTTTGCAAAAAGCTAGAATGGCTGTTGAGGTGAATCAGGGATGGTTTTCTAGAAATTCAATTGCTAAGGGCGATAAAATTAATCTTTAAAAAAATAAACTTGATGATAACAAAAGAAGAATATAACAACTTCAAAGAAGCTAATTTCAATGTTCTTCCAATAAGTAGAACAGTTTCAGCCCCTGAAGATACCCCTCTGTCTTTGTATTCAAAAATAGCAGATCAAAAAAATAATTTTTTACTTGAATCAGTGGAAGGAGGAGAGAGGTGGGCACAATATTCCATCATTGGATTTGATTGTATTGATACTATAAAAGTATCGGGTAACACAATTGAAACCTCAATTGCTGGCGTCACGAACAAGTTTATTTCTGAAAATCCCCTTGAAGCCATTGAGGAACTTACTGCTCAGTATCAGGCACCAGATATAGAAAATTTGCCAAGATTTCATGGCGGCTATGTTGGCTTTTTTGCCTATGAAAGCTCTCAATATGCAGAATCTAAAATAGCTAAACTTCCTAGTAAAGGATCTAAGTTTAATGAGCATATGCCTGATATTATGTTGGTTAAAGCTGAAAAGCTTATTGTCTTTGATAATTCAAATAATACGACGCAAATTATTCTTAATGCAAGTCTTCAAAATACTTCATATGAATCAGCTTGCTCAAATCTAGATGAGATAGAAAGCCTAATCTCTCAACCAATATCTTTGGAAGCTGATCACTTTAATGAGATAACGAACACATTTGAATTTAAATCAAATTTTTCTAAGGAAGAATATGTTGATGCTGTTAGCACTATTAAAAATTACATCGAAGAGGGAGACGTAATGCAGGTGGTTTTAGCACAAGATTTTTCGGCAACTTTTGATAGAGAGCCGTTTGATTTATATAAAGCAATAAGAAAATTAAATCCTTCTCCTTATATGTATTATTTAAATTTAGATGAGTGCCAAATTGTGGGCGCATCTCCAGAAATCTTGGTAAGACTTGAAAATCGAGAAATCACTCTTAGGCCTATGGCAGGTACACGAAAAAGAGGACAAAACTCAGAAGAAGATCAGTTCAATCAAATAGAATTACTCAATGATCCAAAAGAAAGAGCTGAACATCTTATGCTGATTGACCTAGGTAGAAATGATGTTGGGCGAGTTGCAGAAATTGGATCAGTGAAGGTGACAGCTAAAATGGTTATTGAAAAGTATTCGCATGTCATGCACATAGTGTCAAATGTGGTTGGTAGACTGGCTTCTGAATTTAATTACTTCGATGTCCTCAAAGCAGCTTTGCCAGCAGGAACATTGTCTGGCGCTCCTAAAATAAGAGCAATGGAAATAATTAACGAGTTAGAACCAAGCTCAAGAGGAATCTATGGTGGAGCAATAGGATACATTGGCTGGAATGGAAACATGGATACAGCCATCGCAATTAGAACAGCTGTTATTAAAGATAAAAAAATTCATGTAGGTGCGGGAGCAGGAGTGGTTGCTGATTCAATTCCTGAAAATGAATGGTTGGAATGTAGGCAAAAATCTAAAGTGTTCTTGGATGCCATGGAGATGATCTCATGATTTTAGTCATTGATAACTATGATTCTTTTACCTACAACTTGGTTCACTATATTGGTGAGTGTGATTATGAAGTTGTGGTTAAAAGAAATGATGAAGTGACCATGGCTGAGATTAACTCACTTAATCCTGAAAAAATTGTTATTTCTCCTGGTCCCTGTACACCAAATGAAGCTGGGATCTCCACTGAGATAGCTCAAGAATCTAAGGTTCCATTATTGGGAGTATGCTTGGGTCACCAATCAATTGGAGTGGCATTTGGGGCTAAGATCATTAAGGCTCCTCAAGTTTTTCATGGGAAAAAATCTAAGGTTATGCATTCTAATTCAATATTATTTAAAGAAATACCTAGCCCATACTCAGTGGTGAGATACCATAGCTTAATAATTGATAGCTCAAGCTTGCCTAAAGATTTGAAAGTAATTTCTACAATTGTTGATGATCCAGCAATCATCATGGGTGTCGAGCATATTTCTAGGCCTATATACGGCGTTCAATTTCACCCTGAATCCATTGATACTGATCATGGAATGCAATTAATCAAAAATTTTCTAAATATATGATCCAGGACTTCATTAACCAACTCGAAAAGAAAGAAGACCTTGATTTTCACTCTATGCAGTCTGCGATTGAATCGATCATGACTGGAGATGTTGATGATCTGTCCATTGAGGCATTTTTGTTAGCTTTAAATGCAAAAGGCATCAAAGAAACTGAAATTACAGCTGCAGCTAGGGTTATGAAAGAAAAATCTCTCACATGTCCCTTAGGAGATGGAGATCATATAGACACTTGTGGAACAGGCGGCTCGGGCTTGCATACCTTTAATTGTTCTACGGCAGCATCTTTTGTGGCTGCTGCTGGCGGCGCTGCTGTAACCAAACATGGTAACAAGGCAGTATCTAGCAAATCTGGCAGCGCAGATTTATTGTTAGCGGCTGGCGCTGATATAACCCATGATAGAGAAAAGCTTGAACACATTTTTAAGAGAGTTGGTTTTGTTTTCTTGTTTGCGCCGCTCCATCATCAATCTATGAAATATGTTATGCCAGCAAGGCAGAAAATAGGCAAAAAAACCTTATTTAATTTGCTTGGTCCTCATACCAATCCTTGTGATGCAAGAAGACAGATTTTAGGCGTTTATCAAAAAGACCTAGTTAAAACGTTTGCATCAGTTGCCAAGAATTTATCTATGGATCATGTGTTAATTGTGCATGGATTTGATGGATTGGATGAAATAACTATTACAAACTCAACTTACATTGCAGAGCTAAAAAATAATACTATTTCTGAGTATGAAATTTCTCCCAAAGATTTTGGCTTATCATTAGGAACTCTCTCTGAAATTTCAGCCCAATCACCTGAAGATAGTTTGCAATTGATACGAGAAGCTTTTGCTGGAGAAAAATCTTCTGTGCAAGATATGATTGCCCTTAATGCCGGTGCAGCTTTATATTTAGCAAAAAAAGTAAATTCAATCGCTGATGGTGTTGAGTGTTCATTTGAATTAATGAATAACGGCATGGCTGCAGATAAGTTAGCTTCATATGTGCGAGTATCAAATAGTTAATGAGCATTCTAGAAAAAATTGTTTTAAACACAAAAGCTAATCTTGTACATAAAAAGGCAGAATTATCTTTGGAGCAAATAAAGAGCTCTTTGGAAGATCTTCGGCTTCCTAAGGGAAGATTTAAAGATATGATTTCCACAAAAGACGAAGCTATTATTGCAGAAATCAAAAAAGCTTCACCAAGCGCAGGAATTATTGCAGAAGAATTTGATCCTGTAAAAATAGCAGTTGAATATGAGGCCTTTGGAGCATCTGCTTTATCAATTTTAACCGAAGAAGATTTTTTTATGGGCAGCGTTAATTATTTAAAAGAGGTTAAGAAGGTTACTGCTTTACCAATTTTAAGAAAAGATTTCATGATTGATGAATATCAAATTTATGAATCTAAATTGATTGGCGCAGATTGTATTTTATTAATTGCATCTATTCTTTCTGATTCACAAATAGAGAATTTCATTAATATTGCCAAAAAGTTAGAACTGGATTATTTAATTGAGGTGCATGATGAAAATGAACTTCGAAGAATTGAGCATTTTGAAGATGCTTTGATAGGTGTAAACAACAGAGATCTAAAAACGTTTGAAGTTGATCTTGGTAATTCTGTTCGCTTAAGAAATTTATTCAAACAAAAAAATATTTTTATTGCAGAATCAGGAATTCAATCTAGGGAAGATATAGATTATTTAAAACTTAACAACATTAAGGTCTTTTTAATTGGAGAAAGCTTAATGAGGGGCTCTTTTTAAATATAAGCACTTGATGAAGTCATCACTTTAGCGGCTAAGTTCATAACTTTTTTTGTTGGCTCAGACAATGATTCACTTCCATTTTCCATTGCCTCTTGAGCATGCTCATCTTCATCAGCTCGCATAGTCTTTAAAATTTCAATTGTTTTAACATCATTTTTAGAAACTTTGTCTAAATGTTTCTCAAGGTGTTTAACAACTTGTTTTTCAGTTTCTTCAACAAACCCTAAACTAGTTTTTTCACCAAAGCTTCCAAATATTGCACCAATGGCAAATGATCCTGCATACCAAACAGGGTTGAGGATTGATGGTCTTCCATTTAACTCATCAAGACGCTTTTTGCACCAAATTAAATGATCTGTTTCCTCTTCTCCGGCCTGTACGAGATGATTTTTTATCTCAGCATCTTTGCAGACCATTGCTTGACCCCTGTAGAGTGCCTGAGCTGCAACTTCGCCGGCTAAATTTATTCTCATTAGTTGGGCCGATAGACTCTTCTCTTTTTTTGAGAGGGAGGAAGAGGTTTCATTGGCTGGATATGATCTGCCAGTACCACTTTTTTTAAATGATAGTGTTTTCAAAGCAATGTCGCACTCATTTATAAAATTATCTAGTCGATTCATTTTAATCCCTTATTGCCAATATCTTTTCGATAAAATGCCCCATCAAAGGATACAGATTCTACCAGATCATATGCTTTTTTTTGAGCCTCTTGAAGATCTTTGCCTAGAGCAGTTGCGCAAAATACTCTTCCTCCTGATGTTAAAACTTTATCACCTTGAAGTCTTGTGCCTGCATGAAATAGTTTCATTCCAAATTCATCTGTGGGTTTAATTATTACTTCATTATTTTTTGTATAACTTTGAGGATACCCTTGACTTGCAATTACCACCCCACAAGCATGTTCATCAGTCCACTGAATTTGATAAGCGTTTAGCTGATTATCAATTGCTGCAAGACATAGCTCAACAAGGCTTGATTTTAATCTGAGAAGAATAGGTTGAGTTTCAGGGTCTCCAAATCTGCAATTAAATTCAAGAACTTTTAGTTCTCCATTATTGATCATGAGTCCAGCGTATAAAAAGCCAAGATAGGGCGAGCCTTCAGCAATTAAACCATGCATGGTAGGTTTCATCACTTCATCAATAATTTTTCGATGCATCTTTTCATCAACTATTGGTGCGGGTGAATATGCACCCATTCCACCAGTATTTAAACCCTCATCACCATCACTCACGGCCTTATGATCTTGGCTGGTAGCAAGTGGAATCATTTTATCTTTGCTCACCACCGCGATAAAACTTGCCTCTTCGCCAATTAAGAAATCTTCAATAACCACTCTTGTTCCAGCATCTCCAAATGCTTGGTCTTTGAAAATACTGACCAAGGCTTCCACAGCTTCATTCTCAGTTTGGCAAATAATCACTCCTTTACCTGCTGCCAAACCATCTGCTTTGACTACTGTTGGATATGAAATCTTTTTTAAGTGCTCTTTTGCGCTATCAAAATTTTCGAAGGCCGCATAGGCCGCTGTAGGAATACCATATTTAATAAAAAAGTCTTTTGAGAATGTTTTGGAGCCCTCTAACTGAGCGGCAGCACTGGAGGGACCAAAAGTTTTGATACTATTGCTATGTAAATAATCTACTAGACCATCAACGAGAGGTTGCTCTGGCCCAACAATCACAAGTGCAATATTTTTATTGATACAAAAATCTTTAACTGCTGCAAAGTCATTAATATCAATTAAGACATTAGATACTTTGTTTTCTAATGCAGTACCTGCGTTTCCAGGGCAAACAAAAACCTCAGAGACCGATTCATCCTGAGCAGACTTCCATGCTAAAGCATGCTCTCTGCCTCCTGATCCAATGACCAAAATGTACATTTTTTAATGTCTAAAATGACGAGTTGCAGTAAAAACCATTGCAATGTTATTTTCATCGGCCGCTGCAATTACCTCTTCATCTCTTATCGAACCACCAGGCTGAATAATCGCTGCAATTCCACTTGAAGCAGCTTTGTCGATACCATCCCTAAATGGGAAAAAAGCATCTGAAGCCATTGCTGCACCTTTAACCTCTAAACCTTCTTCATGCGCTTTGAGATTTGCAATTTCAGCACTTATGACTCTGCTCATTTGACCGGCACCAATACCGATGGTCTGTTTATTTTTGACATAAACAATAGCGTTGGATTTAACAAATTTGGCAACCTTCCATGCAAACATCAGATCATTGATTTCTTCATCGGTAGGCTGTCTTTTTGTAACACATTTAAGATCTGCTTGGGGGACAATAAAATTATCATCACTTTGAATTAATATACCCCCAGAAACTTTTTTAATGACCCCTGGGTATGGGTTATCTTGTTTTAAATCAACACACAAAACTCTTACATTTTTTTTCTTAGCAAGTTCTTCTAGTGCAGCTTCTTCAAAACCCGTTGCCAAAATAACCTCTACAAACTGTCGCTCATTAATTTCTTCAGCAGTTTTTTTATCAAGTGCTCTGTTAAAAGCAATAATGCCTCCAAAAGCTGATGTTGGATCCGTTTTAAATGCTAGATCATATGCACTGAAGACAGAGTTTGCCTCAGCAACACCGCATGGGTTAGCATGTTTTACAATCACGCATGCTGGGTCATCAAAGGCTCTCACACATTCCCAGGCGGCATCTGCATCAACAATATTATTATATGAAAGCTCTTTACCTTGTAGAACGTCTGCATTGGCAATATTTTTATACTTTAAATTAGAAAAAGTTAATAAATCTGCAGTTTGATGAGGATTTTCTCCGTATCTTAACGATTCACTCTTGCTGAAGTTATATTGAGGCGCATCAGACGAAACATTTTTTAGATAATTTGCAATAGCTGAATTGTATTCAGCCATGAGTTGAAAAACTTTTTGTGAAAGTTCTTTTCTAAATTCATAACTGATACCCCCTTGATCTTTCCATTCATTTATCAACCGACCGTAGTCACTTGGATTAGAGATGACCGCAACATCTTTGAAGTTTTTTGCTGCTGACCTAATCATTGTGGGTCCACCTATATCAATTTTTTCTAAAGCTTCATCAAAGTCACATCCTGAGGCGATTGTTTCCTGAAATGGATATAGATTTACAATGACCATGTCAATAACCTCATAACCGCGATTAGTTAAAATTTCTAAATCTGTTTCTCTTCTAGCTAAAATGCCCGCATGAATCTTCGGGTGCAAAGTTTTGACCCGACCATCCATCATTTCTTCAAATCCTGTGAATTCTGAAACCTCTATGACTTCATTAGTGATTTTTTTAATGGCATTGTAAGTCCCCCCAGTCGAGATGATCTTAACTTTTTGACCAAGCAAGAAAGTAATCAATTCGTCTAAATTTGATTTATCTGAAAGACTAATCAGGGCAGTTTTAGGGGTAATAAGATTCATGATTTTTCAATAATATTGTAACGATGTAATTTTTTTCTCAGGGTGGCTCTGTTTAATCCTAAAATATTTGCAGCCTTGGACTGATTACCATTTGAATGCATCATTACCGCCTTGAAAAGCTCAGGCTCAACCTCAGCCATGACCATTGAATAAACATTTGCTGGATCTACATCACCGAGCCTAGCAAAATACTTCTTCATAGCTTTTTTTACATGCTCGCTAAGAGGTTTATTTTTTGATGTTTGCGAGACTTTTTTAGTCATGTAATAGCAGTTTTTTTGTAGAGTATAAATTCTACAGCTGATTAAAAAATGCTCAACTAATTTTAAAGATTAATTACAGTTTTTTTATCATCACCTAAAATTAATTGAATTAATTTCTTATCTTTTATAAATATTTCAGTTCGAGATGCGTAATCGGGATGAAAATATGAAATTTGGTTGTTGCTTGCTATATAAGAAACTAGCGCATTAATTACCATAAAGTGTGTTGTCACAATAAAGTTGCCTTCAGCTTCTCTGAGCCAGGTTATTAAATTATTGCGCCATCCCTGAACTGTCTCAGGTAACTCGTGAATAGGGGTGGTAAAAATTCTTATAAGCCAGTCACGTTTTTCATTCAACTGAATGTCAGCTGATGGAATTTCTATAAAATTAGAATCTAATTGAAAAGCGCCTTTTTCTTTTTTACTCATTATTTCCATTGTTTCCACGGCTCTTTTCTTGGGGCTGGAAATAAGCTGATAGGAAAGAATTTGCTCAATTAGAGAATCGCCAGTTTTTGCAGCTTGCCTGCGACCGAGTTCGCTTAAACCAGGATCAGGATGAACAGGCCATCCCTCTGATGCTTCGCCATGCCGAACAAGAATGATATGACTTTGACTCATTATAAAAAATACCAATTATAATTATTTGATGAGAAAGCCCAGAATTTTTTGTCCTGAATTATCTGCACCAATTTATAAGTGCTCCAACATAAAACAAATACATCATCTTGCCAAGGTTCTAAGGTTGCAACCAGGTGATTCCGTAGAGTGTTTTGATGGTAAAGGTTCCATAGCTCATGGCAAGATTTTAGAGCTTACAAAAGCATTTATAAGTTTTCATGTAGATGATGTTTTAAATGCCTCCAATCCATATAAAAAGTATTATCAAGCAATAATCCCTTACATAAAAAAAGAGAATTTAATTTTTTCATTACAAAAACTTATTGAATTAGGTATAAATTCCATTCTTGTATATAAACCAATGAATCAAGATCAATCACTAGCAAAAAAAGATTTATCCAAATTAAACCCCAAACTAGAGGAGGCTGTTGTAAGTGCTTGTGAGCAATCAGGATGCAATCACATCCCTTGCGTTAATTATTTCGATGGGCTTGAGCAATGCCTTTATAGTGACAAGCTGATTGCAGGTTTCGAGGGATTATTCGTTCTTGATACAATTGCAAATGAGTATATTAAAGATCATCAAATTTTGAATTTAAATAGTATTAGTTTTATAACAGGACCCGAGTCGGGTTTTTCACAAATTGAGCGTGAATTAATGAATGGGCTAGAGTTGCAGTCATTCAAGATTGGGCATTATGTATTGCGAGCTGAAACAGCACCCATTGTAGGGCTGTCTAAATTTCAAAGCCTATCAGGGGAATATTAATGCAAGGCAAAACCTTATTATTCATAACAGATCCATTGGATAAACTAAATCCAAAAAAGGATACTACTATTTTGTGGATGCAAGAAGCCCATACCATGGGCGGTAAAATTTTTCAGTGTGAGATGAATGATTTGATATACAAAGACAGACAAACTCTCACTATTTTTTCTGAAATTAAAGATCCCCATGATCATCCTCAACTTAGTGAAAAAGCTAATACAACAAGAGCGCTTAAAGATTTTGATTATATTTTTATGAGAAAAGATCCTCCCGTAGATGAAGACTTTATGAATGCTTTACATTTGTTATCCCAGGCTGAATCTGAAGGCGCCAACATTATTAATCGACCTTCGGCTTTACAAAAATTCAATGAAAAAGTTTTTGCACTTAGGTTTTCTCATTGGATGCCAGATACAAATGTTATTTGCAAAGAAGATGACTTTAAAAAATTCAAAGAAAAATACTCAACCATCATTTTGAAACCTCTTGATGGCATGGGCGGAGAGTCAATCTACAAATTTGATGAAAGCTCAAAAGATCATTTAACAATTTTTCAATCACTAACAAACAATTATCAAACTATGGTCATGGCTCAAAATTTCTTGCCTGAAATTTATGATGGCGATTATCGAATATTACTTATTCACGGCAAACCTTTTCCTATAGCTCTTGCAAGAATTCCTATGGAAGGAAGCTTTAAGGGCAACCTTGCTGCTGGCGGTCTGGGTGTAGCTCGAGAATTATCTGATGATCAAATGAAAGCTAGTTCAGAAATTGGTAAATTGCTTTTGGCAGAGGGCATTATATTTGCTGGTATCGATATGATTGGTAATTCTTTAACTGAAATTAATATTACAAGCCCAACAGGTGCGCGCGAGATTTTGTCTCAAACTGGAAGAAACCCAATTCAGGCCTTGCTTCAATCAATATAAGATGCAACCGCTAATTTATAAGCAAAGAATTCAGAGGTGGGGATTTAGAAAATCTATGCTGGCATCCTTAATATTTCATGGAGTCGTAATTTTTGGGGTCAGCTTTGTTGTAATTCAGCAACCATGGGAATTTAATGAAGAAACAATTGTGAATATTAAATTTGCTAATGGAGAATTTGATATGCAGGGTAGTATTTTAAATGGCTCTCAGTCTTTTGAGCAAAACAGTCAAAAATCTGCAATGATCTCCAGAGATGCAAGTCTTCAAGATAAATCTAAGTTTAGTGTTAGACGATTAGAATCCAATTCAACCTTAGAAAGTTTCGAGACAATTTACTTAAATGCTTGGCAAAGGCAGGTTGAGACGGCAGGGTATTATGAAATATCCCGTTCTGATATTGTCCAGGGAAATTTCAGAGTTCAAATTAAGTCTATCATTGATTCTCAGGGTAATTTAATAGGGGCGGATATTTTGCAATCTTCTGGAAATTCGACCCTGGATTCGCTGGCATTAAAAATTTTATATCAATCAGCTCCATTTCAACCTTTCCCCAAAAACATGGCAGAAAGCTATCAACAACTTGAAATTGTTCGAGACTGGAATTTTTCAAATTCTTAGCAATGCAAATTTTAGCTTTTGATTTTGGCACTCAGTATATTGGGGTAGCTGTTGGACAAACCATCACTGGGACATCCTCGCCTTTAAAAGTTCTTAACGTTGCTCAAGAAGGTGAAGATATATGGAATACTATCAAAGATCTTATTCATGAATGGAAGCCTGATCAGTTGTTGGTTGGCAATCCTTTAAACATGGATGGAACTCCAAGTGATATGATGAAGAAAGTTGAACCATTTTTTCAAAAACTTCAAATAATTAGCAATGTTCCATGTGAATTAGTTGATGAGAGATTAACTTCGTTTGAAGCAAAGCAGTTGGCGCAGGTTAATGC
>JADHNV010000012.1 GCA_016779285.1 SAR86 cluster bacterium | reverse complement strand
GTAAATTGTGCTGATATCAGACTTCAGCATAACTGAATTTTTATCAGAGATCATACTTTTAAAAAATTTTTCAGCCATTGGTGCATATTTTTGCAAGTATTTAGAACTTTTGGACTCAGTAATAAAAGCAGATTGCTTAAAATCTTCTGGTAAAACTAGATAAATTACTACAATGAGGAGCATGCCTCTGAGAAAACCAAAGAATACTCCTAACAATCTATCAAAACCTCCCAACCCCGACCAATGAACCAAGCCTCTAAGTAATTTTATTAATATGCCACCTAAAAAAACAATACCAATAAAAACAGAAATGATGGTAAGAATTCTTCTGATTTCAGGGCTATCAATATAATCAATAAAATATGGATCTAAATATACATGTAAAAAAATTGCGCCCCCAAAAGCAATAACCCACAACAATAGAGACAATGCTTCTTGAATGAAACCTCGAAAAAATGCAATAAGACCAGAAAGTGCAATGACCCCAATCAAAAGGTAGTCAAAATGAGTAAGCGCTATGGATTCCAAGTCAAAACCTCACCAGCCTCTATGCCAGCGATTTGATTAAGAGTGTTTTGATTATCCTTAATATCTTGTTTGCTGGCAAAAGGGCCTACCAAAACATTAGTAAGGTTTTCATTTGATTTATTTCTCTGGGTAAATGATGGAAAGCCTGCATCATTAAAAGACTTTACCACTTTAGAAACAGTGGCTGAGGATCCAAAAGCACCAATTTTATAAACATATAAATTGAAATCGATCTTATCCACCCTCTCCTTTGCAGAAGGTAGCGTATCCTGTGTATCAACTTCAAAATAATTATCAACTTCTTTATATTCAATTTTTTGAAGTTGCTCATGATTAATTACAGGTTCTGGAAGTTTTGGAATATTAATATTGCTATTTCTCTGATACTTTGGCTGAGGAGAAAGAGCAAATAATAAAAACCATATCAATACAGTGATAGCAATAAAAATTCCAAGCATTCGATTGGTGTTCATTTTTTAGGATATAGCTTTGATAAAATGCTTGATACCTTGGCTCTTAAATCTTTTCGATGAACGATCATGTCAATTGCCCCATGCTCTAAAAGAAATTCAGATTTCTGAAAGTCTTCTGGAAGATCCACTCTTACTGTTTGCTCAATAACCCTCCTACCCGCAAACCCAACCAATGCTTTTGGCTCAGCTATATTTATATCTCCAAGCATGGCGATGCTAGCTGATACTCCCCCATAGATGGGATCAATCATCACTGATATATATGGTAATTTTGCTTCTTTAAGTTTTTCTAATGCTGCAGAGGTTTTTGCCATCTGCATTAATGAAACCATCGACTCTTGCATCCTGGCTCCCCCGCTGGTAGAAAAACAAATCAATGGGATTTTATTTTTTATAGCAGCATCAACTCCTTGAACAAATTTTGTTCCAACTGCGCCTCCCATAGATCCACCCATATAACGAAATTCAAAAGCTGCAACGACAATTTCAGCCCCATCAAGTTTGCCCTTAGCAATAACAATTGCTTCTTCTTCCCCCGTGCTAGAGACGGCTTCCTTAATACGCTGAGCATATGACTTAGTATCTTTAAACTTAAGAATATCTTTGGTGGTCACATTAGTTGCAAGCTCTTGAAAGCTTCCACCATCTAAAAAAATAGACATCCTGGTTCGCGCACCAATACGAAGGTGATGATCGCACTTAGGGCAGACAAAAAGGGATTTTTCTAACTCTGGCTGATATAAAATTGCTTCACATGCAGGACAATTGTTCCACAGACCATCTGGCACCTTGCTCTTAGAGGTATTGGAATCACGATCAGAACCAATCGATGGAATTAATCTTGTAAGCCAATTCATCTATTTATTGCTTTAGACATTTCATGAAGATAATTATATATTTTTTTAAATTCTTTTTGGTCAGATTGGTTGTGGATCATTTCAACCAAAGTTGAGCCAATAACAATTCCATCAGAAATTTTGCTTAAATTAGAGGCATCTTCAGGCGTCTTGATTCCAAACCCAGCAAAGACAGGCAATGAAGTTTGTGATTTGATGAAATTTATATTTTTTTCTGCCTCATCAATATTTAGATGAGATGATCCTGTAACACCCCTAAGCGTAACGTAATATATGAAGCCGGAACTACTATTGCATATTTTAGCTATTCTGTCCTCACTCGTGGTTGGTGCTATTAGTGATATTGATGCAAGATTCTTATTTTTAATTCCTAGCTCTTCAAGATTGCTCTCTCCAGGGACATCAACAATCAAGACTGCGTCTGAACCAGAACAATGAGCCTCCGTGAAAGCATGTGAATTGGCTAAAAAAGTATTCATATAGCCCATCAGAATAATTGGAGTTTCAGTATTATCTTTTCTAAATTTTTCTACAAGCCAAAAAATATCAGTGAGAGATGTATTATTTTTTAGCGCTCTGTCATGAGCAGCCTGGATTATTGGGCCCTCTGCAATTGGATCTGTAAACGGAACTCCAATCTCAAGAATATCTACTCCAGCATTAACAAACTCGTGCATCAATTCTAAAGTTGAATTTAAATCTGGGTCCCCGGCAACCAAGTAGGCTACTAGTGCTTTTTTAGAGGTTTTATTTAATGAAGAAATCTTGTCATCTAATCTAGTCAAGAGATATTCCATCCATAGTTGCAACTGTATTAATGTCTTTATCTCCTCTACCGGAAACATTAATTACAAGATGTTGAGTAGCTTTATAATTTTTAGCAATATGCTCTAACGCTGCGAATGCATGAGCGGTCTCCAAAGCAGGCATAATGCCCTCGAGTTTGGTTACCAAATGAAATGAGCGCAAAACCTCCTCATCATCAACCGCAATATAATTAGCCCTTCCAGAGTCTTTTAAATTTGAGTGCTCTGGTCCTACTCCAGGATAATCCAAGCCAGCTGATATAGAATGCGTATCTATTACCTGACCATTTTTATCTTGCATAAGATAACTCTTGGCCCCATGTAAAATACCTGGCTCCCCATCATTTAAAGGGGCTGCATGCTTACCACTCATTAAACCACTACCAGCAGCCTCAACACCTATCAGTTCTACATTCGTTTCTTTAAGAAAAGGATAAAAAATTCCCATTGCATTTGATCCACCGCCAACGCATGCAACTATAGCATCTGGATATTGCATAAACTGTTCTAAGGATTGCTTTCTAAGCTCCCTTCCAACCACTGCATTAAAATCTCTCACTATCATCGGGTAAGGATGAGGCCCTGTAACACTACCAATAATGTAATAAGTATCCTCAATATTGGTTACCCAATCTCTCATAGCTTCATTTAATGCATCTTTCAGTGTTGCAGTTCCAGAATCTACCGCATGGACCTTGGCCCCTAGTAACTTAATCCTGTAAACGTTAAGAGATTGTCTTTCTACGTCTGCCGCCCCCATGTAAATGTGACATTCAAGACCAAGTCTTGCTGCCACTGTTGCAGTTGCCACTCCATGTTGACCAGCCCCTGTTTCAGCAATAATTCTTTTCTTGCCCATCGCCTTAGCAAGCAATATTTGTCCAACAGTATTATTAATTTTATGAGCGCCTGTATGATTTAAATCCTCTCTTTTAAGCCAAATTTGTGGGCCAGAGTAATGATCTGTTAACCTTTGAGCAAAATATAATGGGGATGGCCTGCCAACAAATTGAATTAAATCTTGATCAATTTCTTGAATAAATTCTGGATTATTTTTAAGCTCTGAATATGTTTCATCAAGTTCCTGTAATGCATGCATGAGGGTTTCTGGAACAAATTTCCCTCCATATTCCCCAAAGAAACCATCAGAATTTGGTAAATTAGTTAAATCATCCATTTGTAAAATTTTTTATAATGCGATCCATAAGTTTTTTATCTTTAACTGCGAGAGATGATTCTACCCCAGAGTTAACATCAATACACCAGGGATTTATAGAGACAGCCTTTTTAACATTATTAGGATTAATTCCGCCAGCTAATACAAATTTTTTATGAAAAGAGATTTGTTCAAGCAAACTCCAATCAAACACCTTACCAGTTCCACCATAAGCATCCATTGAAAATGTTTCTAAAAGTATGGCATCCGCAGATGGGAAAGCCTCTATGGCTTTGAGAGAATGAGAATTTTTAATTCTAATGGTTTTCCAAAATGGCGTATTGAATTGTTGACAAAATTTGTCCTCTTCATCGCCATGAAATTGCAGGATAAGATTTCCAAAGCTAGCCGTGATTCTTTTAACCTCCTCAACTGATGGGTTAACAAAAACAAAAACAGGAGTGGTGCTTTGAAAATTAAAATTTTTTAGAGAAGTTAAAAAATCATTTGTAATTTTTCTAGGACTTTCATCAGCCATGATGAATCCAACAAAGTCTATGCCGGCATCACAAGCATATTGCAATATGTCTGTGTCTTTAATACCACAAATCTTTAATTTCATTTCTCTACCCAAGTTAGAAAACTTAAGGGGTTATCAATATCTTCAGTTAATTTTAGATTTATCTTTTTATATTCGGCGCCAGTAAAAAACAGTCCTTGTGCTTGTGCTGTTTTACCTGCAACACTTCGATCTTGGGAATCTAAAATAGTTTTTATATTTTTTCGGGAGCCTTTAGATATATCTAGTAACGTGCCAACAATAATTCTTACCATATTATATAGATAAGCATTTGCACACAGGCGAATGATTAAAAAGTTTTCTTTTTGGTCAATATCAATACTTTGTAATGTGCGAACTGGATTTTTTGCTGAACATTTTGATCCTCTAAATGAATTAAAATTATGCGTTCCAATCAAATGAGCAGCTTCATTTTTCATAATTTCTGCGTCAATTTCATGTTTTTCCCAATACACATAGTCTCTCAAAAAAATGGGTTGCGTTTTACCAGTATAGATTATGTAGGTATAAGATCTGTTAATAGCATCAAATCTTGAGTGAAAATCATCTGGGACTTTTTGGATAGAAGAGACCGAAATATCATTTGGTAAAAGTGAATTAAGGCCCTTAAGCCACTGGGTTGTATCTCTATGATCTTGAGATGAGAAATCAAAAATTTGTCGAGTTGCATGCACTCCGGCATCAGTGCGACCAGCATAATTAATTCGTCCGTCAAGCCTACCTATGGAAGAAATAGCGACTTCAAGTTGGTCCTGAATAGAGGGTGAATTTTTCTGAGATTGAAACCCAGAATAATTAGAACCATCGTACTGACAAATGCCAACAAATTTCAAAATTTATTTCTTTTCTTTTAATAGTGACTGAGCCTCAGAAATAATTGAATTATTTGTTGAGGTGGCTACTAGTTTATCTAAAATTATTATCGCGCTGTCCCAATCATCCATTGCAATATAAGTTCTAACCAAATCTAATTCCTGAGTTTCGATATCATTAGAAATACTTAAATTTGTTTGGAAAGTATTATTTTCATCCTGCAAATCTTCCTCTACAGCTGATCTTGTGAATGCAGGCTTCTTGCTTGATCTTATAAGCATATAAGCTATTGAAAACCCTAAGACTAAGGATAGAAGAGCGACCCAAAATAGATCCCTAAGATCAAAACCTTTGGAATCACTGAGATTATTTGCATTTTTAGAAAAATTAGCTTCTGACTTTAATTCTATGATTGATGTATTTTTTGAGACTATCTCGGAAGCATTCAAATCAGAATTATCTATTTGTATAATTGAAGTAGGTTTAGATTGAGGGGCTGAGCTGTTAACAGAATCTTTGATGCTTTCAGAATCACTATAAAGCACCTCTGGAGCTGTTAATTTTAAAATCGGTTTTATTGAAATTTCTTGTGTCCGGGTGCGTCTTGTATCCATGAAAGCAATGGATTCTTTCGCTGCAATCGCAGAGGTAGAAGTGACTAATTCTTGAGATGGTAACAACAGATCAATATCTCCTCTTACTCTATTGATATCCTCATCTATAAATGCATTTGGATTCTCTAAGTAAAAGCCCCACATGATTTGATAAATTGAGGCGTCATAATTCTGAAGAACTGATTTTGATACACTCCAGATGGTCTCTACCTGATTGCTTGGAATAGTCTTTGGCTTCTCAACTTTATCCACGCCATCGGTATTAGGTTTTGCAAGAGAGAAGGAATTAGAATCATCCCTCTCAAAACCATCATCGCGCAACTCCTCTGAAAGTATTTTTGCTATGTCATATCTTTGCGGCTCACCATAAATCTTCTTTGCTGGAAGTTTAAAGGTAACTTGGGACTTTGCCCTAGGAGCTATATCATTTTGTGGAAGAAATATAAATATATCTTTTTTTAGTTCTTTTTTTATATTAAGTCGAAAAGAAATATAGTCCTCTGCATAATCTTTGGGGATAGCTAGCGTTAGACGCTTGTAGTTAAGAAGATTCTCAAAAAGTCTGAATTCAAAATTAAAATCAGATAATTCATTGTCTGATTTAAAATCAGTGATAGAAATGTCCTCCTCCTTAAGTTCGCTGACTGAGCTAATCTTAATTTGAACTAAATATGTTCCTTCAGTATTAATTTCTACATCAGGACTTCCAATAATTGTGATTGCTAAGAGGCTTTGACTCAGTAAAGCAAGGCAGAGAAGAAATTTTTTCATTTCAAGAGGTTAAGATTAAGAAGCTCTTCGCATATCTGAACTGCATTCAATGCAGCGCCTTTACCATAAACATTATCAGCAACAATCCACATTGAAATCCACGACTCGCCATCAAGCTTTTGAGAACGGATTCTTCCAACATACACATCCTCTGTATCAGATGCATTCTCAACAGGTGTTGGGTAAATACCTTGTTGCGGATCATCTAGAACTTTTATACCGGTTGAGTTTTCCAGTATTGCAATAATTTCTTCTCGTGATATTTCTTTCGATACTCTAAAGAATACAGCCTCAGAATGGCCATTAAATACTGGCACTCTTACACAAGTTGATTGAATTTGAATGTTTGGATCAAGGATTTTATGAGTTTCCCAAACCAGTTTCATCTCTTCTTTAGTGAAATTATTCTCTAAAAAAATGTCGCACTGAGGAATTACATTGAAAGCTATTTGTTTTGGATAAACAGGTGACTGGGCAACAGAATCAGTAAAGTATGTTTGATTATGAAGCTCCTCTAATGCAGCTTTACCAGTGCCTGATACAGCCTGATATGTGGCTATGTTTAAAAATTCTATTTTTGCTTTATCGTGAATAGGTTTCAAGGCCATAAGCAGCTGAGCTGTAGAGCAATTTGGGTTGGAGATTAGAGATGGTTGTGAAAGGCGCTTGAGTATTTGACCGTTAATCTCCGGAATAATTAATGGTACATCCTCTTCATATCTAAAATTAGATGACAAATCAATTACAAAACACCCCTTATCAACAAATTGCCTTGCATATTTTTCTGCAACACTTGATCCAGCGGAAAGTATAATAAATTGACCTTTTGTTGGTCTGAAATCTTCCAAAGACAAAACTTTATATTGTTTTTTATTTAACTCTATTGAAGATCCCACGGTTGAATTGCCTAGGGGCAAAAATTGATCGATAGGAAATGATCTTTTTTCAAGTAATTGAATAATTTTTGTTCCTACAACACCTGAGGCTCCGACCAATACAAGACTCACACCGCTATTCATACTCATCCTTTAATATATTAATTAAAGTTGAAGCTACTTCTTGTGTTTTCAGGAATTCTTCAGATGTGGAGATATCTTTTGTTCTGTAACCTTTGCTAATAAAAGTTTTGACTGCTGACTCAATTCTTCTGGCAAGATCAACTCTTTCAAGTGAATACTCAAAAGCCATGGCAAGAGAAGAGATCATTGCAATTGGATTAGCAATGTCTTGGCCCGCAATGTCTGGTGCACTTCCATGACATGGTTCATACATACCTTGAGACGAGCTGTTTAAAGAAGCAGAAGGCAACATACCAATAGAGCCACTAAGTGTGGCTGCGATGTCTGAGAGCATATCCCCAAAAAGATTGCCGGAAACAATCACATCATATTGATTGGGATTTAGCACTAATTGCATAGCAGTATTATCTGCAAGCTGATGTGAAAGCTCTACCTCGGGATACTCAGCGCTCATTTCAGTAACGATGCCTCTCCAAAATTTGGAAACTTCTAAAACATTAGCTTTTTCAACAGAACATAGTTTTTTATCTCTATTCATTGCAGCTTCAAAAGCAACCTTGGCAATTCTTCTAATTTCATCTTCATTATAGATCATAGTGTTAAAACCATATTTGGGAGTTTCATTTTCAACAATTCCTCTGGGCTCTCCAAAATAAACACCGCCCGTTAATTCACGAACTATAAGAATATCTAGGTTTTCTATAATATGATTTTTCAAAGGAGATGCAGATGCAAGCTCATTGAATAGGAAAGCAGGCCTTAAATTAGCAAACAAGCCGAGAGACTTTCTCAATTCTAGCAAGGCTTGTTCTGGTCTCAGATCCCAACCAAGATGGTCCCATTGAGGCCCACCAACCGCGCCAAATAAAATTGCATCAGAGTTTCTTGCGATCTCTAATGTCTCTTCAGTTAATGGCTTACCAGATTCATCAAAAGAAGATCCACCAACTGTTTTCTCTGTTATTTGAAAATCTAAATTTTGCTCATCAATTAAATACTGCAAAACCTCAACCATTGATGAGGTGACTTCTTGACCAATTCCATCTCCTGGGAGGATTAATATTTTCTTAGACATTCTTGCTATTAGTTACTGTAATCAAAAAGCCAGGGTCTTTGGCTTCTTCTTTTTTGTTCAAAAGCTTGAATATGACTTTTATGTTTTAAGGTAATATCTACGTCATCTAAATTATTAATAATGCGATCAAGCAGACTTTCCTTTACATCAAAAAAATAAGAAAATTCATCATCACACTTGATATTCTTATTCACTAAATCAATTTCAAGACTAGTCGGCGAGGTGCTACAAATTTTAAATAGATGATTGATTTCTTCCTTAGTTAATACAATTGGAAGGACTGAGTTTTTGAAACAGTTATTATAAAAAATATCTCCAAAAGAGCTTGCTATGACTGACTTAAAACCAAAATCTCTCAGAGCCCATACCGCATGCTCTCTGCTTGAGCCACAACCAAAATTATCTCTGGTTAATAGAATCGTAGAATTGGTGTATGGTTCTTTGTTTAAAATAAAGTCATTATTTTTAGATCGATCATCTGAAGTCATGTCTAACTTCCCTTCATCTAAATATCTCCAGCCATCAAATAGAAAATCTCCAAAGCCAAATTTTTTGATAGATTTAAGATACTCAGTTGGAATAATTTGATCAGTATCAATATTATCTCTATCAAAAGTTGCTACGATTCCTGTGATAATTGAATTGGTCATAAAGATGGGTCCGTTATTTTACCATTGATCGCTGTTAATGCAGCCATCATAGGGCTCATCAAGTGGGTTCTGCCGAGGTGGCCTTGTCTGCCTTCAAAGTTTCTATTTGAGGTTGATGCACAACGCTCATAAGGCTTTAATTGATCTGGATTCATACCTAAGCACATTGAGCAGCCTGGATCACGCCACAAAAAACCTGCATCAATAAAAATTTTGTCTAACCCCTCCTCTTCTGCTTGAGCTTTGACCATGCCCGAGCCAGGAACCACAATTGCTTCTGTAATATCCGGTGAAACTTTCTTACCTTGAATAACAGAGGCAGCATCGCGGAGATCTTCAATTCTAGAGTTAGTACAAGAACCAATAAATATCCTGTCAAAACTTAAGTCCTGAAGAGTTTTTGACTCGTCAAGGCCCATATAAGTTTTTGCAAGTAATAAATTCTCATAACTTGCCTCATCAACATCCTCTTGATTAGGAATCTCTGCATCAAAATCTATAGTCATTTCAGGTGAAGTCCCCCAAGTAACTTGAGGTTTAATCTTTGAAACATCAATACTGATTGATTTATCAAAAGTCGCATCTGGATCTGATTTTAAAGTCTGCCAATACTCACTGGCTTTATTAAACATTTCATCTGAAAGATTGGAATGATTTTTAACATAATCAAGAGTGATTGAATCAACTCCAGTAAGACCAACTTTTGCACCAGCCTCTATGGCCATATTGCAAATTGTCATTCTAGATTCCATTGATGCAGAGGAGATATATGATCCTGAAAACTCTATAGCATGACCAGTGCCGCCAGCAGTGCCAATTAGCTTAATCAAATGTAAAATAATATCTTTTGAGCCAACTCCTTTTTGGGGCATACCATCAAAATTGACTTGCATGTTTTTTAACTTAGTAATTTTTAAACATTGAGTGGCTAAAACATGTTCAACTTCAGAAGTTCCTATTCCCATGGCTAAACACCCAAATGCTCCGTGGGTCGAAGTGTGAGAGTCACCACACACGATTGTCATGCCGGGCAATGTGTATCCAAGCTCTGGGCCCATTACATGAACAATACCTTGTTTGTTTGAGGTAATATCAAATTGATGGATTCCAAAACTTTGGCAATTTTTATCAAGTTCAACTACCTGAATTTTAGCCACATCATCTTGGATTGATGAGACATCAAAACCATTACCACGATCAGTGGGAACATTATGATCAGGAGTGGCAACATTTGCATCCAATCGCCATGGTTTTATTTTTTTGTGCCTTAGCCCTTCGAAAGCTTGCGGTGAGGTGACCTCATGGAGGTAGTGTCTATCGATATAAATTAATGATTCACTGGTATCATCAGTTTCGACTAGATGCTCATTCCAGAGCTTGTCATATAATGTAAAAGACATGCTATTTCTTGAATGGGGCAGATTGATCAATCATCCCACATTGCGCTTGATTTCTTAATAAATGATCCATGATAACCAAATTGACCATTGCCTCTGCTATTGGAACGGCTCTAATTCCAACGCAAGGATCATGCCTGCCAGTTACCTCAACCTCAACCTCTTCGCCGATAGCATTAATTGTTTGACCTTTTGGTTTAATGCTAGATGTTGGCTTGATCACAAACTCTAGCTCTATCAGGTCACCATTTGTAATTCCGCCTAAGATACCTCCAGCATTATTAGACTTAAAGCCATCTGCTGTCATTTCATCTCGAAGTTCAGAACCTTTCAGATGCAGCATATTATCAGTATTTCCAATGCTGACAGATTTTACGGCATTAATACTCATAATGGCTTTTGCTAGATCAGCATCAAACTTATCAAAAACAGGCTCCCCAAGACCAATTGGACAATTGGTTACTCTTACTCCAAGTTTGGCTCCCACTGAGTTACCCTCTTCAATCAAATCAGCAAACATAACATCTAAATCTTCTAACTTAGACTCATCTGCAAAAAAATACTTGTTAGATTTAGCATTAGATAAATCAATATTATCTGCTGCAATAGAACCTATTTGACTAACATAACCATCAACATGAATGTTGTGCAAATTGAGATATTTTTTAGCTACAGCACCGGCTGCTACTCTCATTGCTGTTTCTCGTGCGCTTGATCGACCTCCACCTCTGTAATCACGATGACCATATTTAGCTTGATAGGTTATATCAGCATGATTAGGACGAAAAACATCT
Organism: SAR86 cluster bacterium; assembly: GCA_016779285.1. Taxonomy (GTDB): domain Bacteria; phylum Pseudomonadota; class Gammaproteobacteria; order Magnimaribacterales; family D2472; genus D2472. The sequence continues at coordinate 7,791 of JADHNV010000012.1, read as the reverse complement.
TTAATATCCGAGTAATCTTTTGATCTTTGATCTTGATTGTAAATAATGAAACTGATCGGGGTTCCCAGGGTCTTACCCTCAAATACACCGGACAAAATTTCTACCACATCATCCTCTTTTCTTTGTGTGGTTACATCAGATTGACCAGGTTTTCTTCGATTCAGTTCATATTGAATATCATCAGTTGAAATTTCTAATTGCGGAGGACAACCATCTATAATGCATCCAAGTGCCTTCCCATGGCTTTCTCCATATGTTGTAACTTGAAATAATTTTCCAAATGTATTCCCTGACATACGCAGAATTATAGACTAAAAAGCTTAATGGAGCCTATCTAAGGCTTGATAGTCCGCCGTCAATGCTTATTGTTTGGCCAGTGATCCAATCTTCTTTGGCAGAAAAAAGGTTATATATAACCTTAGCAACCTTTACTGGATCTCCAATAGCATTGAGTGGATGCCTTTCTTGAGAGGATTGTAATTTTTTTTCATTATCAAGAAGATGTTCAGCCATTGGAGTATTGGTTAAGGATGGAGCAACACAATTTATGGCCACTCTTGGGGCAAGCTCAGAGGCAAGACTTCTAGCAAAACCTTCCAGTGCAGCTTTTGATGTTGCAATGGAGGAATGAAATGTCATTCCACTGTTAGCAGCCACAGAAGAGATGAAAACAACTGAAGCTCCATTATCTTTTTTGAGATTAGGTAAGACTTTTTTAATAATATTAAAAGCGCCCTCAACATTAATTCTAAAATCTTCCCTGATATCAGAAATATCCATTCTTTGGATTGATTTGAGAGAAATAGAGCCTGGACAATAAAGCAATGCATCAATTGAGTCTGGCAAAGCATCAAGCCCTGACAAATCCTCATTTGGGTCTAATTGAATGAAATTTTTTAAAGGTAGGTCTATTGTCGATCTAGAAGTTGCAATAACATTATCGCCTTCTGAATTCGATAGTTTGATTACCTCTTGGCCAATTAAAGAGTTACCACCTATTACCAAGATATTTTTTTGCATGATTCAGAAATATTTTTATCAGAAACTATTACAATATATTTGTGATAATAAAAAAAATTTCAAGTGCTTCTTTATCCTTTGCTATCCTAAGCCTAATTCTAAGCTCATGCTCAATGCTTGAAAAGCATTCAAATTTTGAAATTAAAAATCAATACAGTGTATACATCAATAGAGATTTTTGGGGAGTTCCATACATCAAAGGTCAAACTGATCAAGATGTTGCCTATGGAATAGGTATGGTACATGCTGAAGATGCATATGAGGATCTTATGGAGTTGATGCCTTTATATCGGGGTCAAAATGCTATTTATAATGGTCTTGATGCCATTGACACCGACTACTTAGTCAGGTTGTTAAAAGTTCATTCAAATTTAAGAAGTTTTGGGAAGAAACAACTTTCTCAAAATATACTTTCCATGGCTCAAGCATATGCTGATGGTATAAATGCCTATGCAAATAAATATCCAGATAGGGTTAATCCTTCTCTTCATCCAATTACCCAAGAAGATGTGCTTGCTGGATCCTATATCCAGCATCTTTTTTTTGCAGGCTTAGATAGAGACTTGGCGCAGATAGCTGAAGCGGATAAAACATCAATTCCAACTGGGTCCAATGCTATAGCTATCAATTCAATAAAAGCAGATTCAAATGCTGCTTACCTTTTAATTAATTCACATCAACCCTTGACTGGGCCAGTTGGTTGGTATGAATTGAATATTGAAAGTAAATCAGGATGGCATGGTCATGGCGGTAACTTTCCTGGATCTTTTTTAATTAATGTTGGCTTTAACAAAGACATTGGATGGGGTGCCACCGTTAATCGTCCCGATGTAATGGATATATTTGAACTCACAATAAATCCAGATAATTCAAATCAATACCTGCTGGATAATGAGTGGGAAACTTTTGAGATTGAAGAGGATTATTTAGCATTTAGACTGTTAGGTTTTTTGAAGTTACGTACCAAGCAAAAATTTAGATACTCAAAGTTTGGTCCGGTTTTAGAAATGAAAGGAAAATATTTTGCCCTTAGGCACATAAACCAAAACTCTTTTAATGAAATAGAGGGTTGGTATGAATTAGGTAATTCAACCAATGTATATGAATTCGAGAAACAACTAGCAAAAAGAAAAATACCTAGCTTTAACTTTGTAACGATGGATTCAAATAGGAATATTGGATATTTTTACAATGGCAGAATTCCTAAAAGAGCTGATGCTCAATCAGCTAGGCAAATTTTAAAAAGCTCCAGCTCAAATGATATTTGGGATGAGGACAAATTGGTTCATGACTTACCTAAATTTATCAACCCATCCAATGGATGGATTCAAAGCACTAATCAAAATCCATTTTCTGTGATGGGGAGTCATTCCCTAAAAATGAAATCAATGAAAAAAAATGTTCATTTTGAACAAAGACTAACAAACAGGTCCTATGTAGCTAATGAGCTGCTTTCTCCAAATGAAAGTATTGATTTAGATCGATTTATTCAAATTAAATTTGATAACTCTTACTCCAAGAACTCAAGGCAATATAAGTATCTAGAATCGATTGCTAAAAATGACAAAGATATTGAGCTGGCATTGCAAAATTGGAATAGAAAAACTGATATTAATAATACCAATGCAGCTCTGGGAATGTGCCTAATGGCACAAGAGTGGATTTCAGAGATGAATAGTAAACCTACCCCCTCATACAAATCAGCAAAACAAGAATGCGACAACCTCTTTAAGAAAATTAAAAGAAACTATACTGATCAGTGGGGCCTAATTAATACTATTTCTAGAGATTCTCGAACTTTTCCAATTCAAGGCTCAGTCGATACCTTGAGAGCTGTCTATGGAGCACCCAATGCAAAAACCAAAAGTTTAAATATGTCTGGAGGTGATGGTCTATTCTTTATTATCGCCGAAGACGACTTCGGTAAAACAATTTACGGCATGCATAACTATGGATCATCCAGAAATGAGTCTTCTGTTCATTATTCTGACCAAACGTTCTTATTTAGCCAAGAAGCTCTTAGGTTTATTCCAACGAGCCTTTAAAAAGAATTCTTTTCTACAGCAAATAACTCTTGAAAATCTAAGACACTCATTGACTCAAGCGCATCTTGATCAAGGCATTTAGATAAAATAGCATTAACTTTTTCATCATCAAAAATCTTACCAAGGTTATTCTCAAATTTCTTTTCTAACACAGGAATCCCTTCCTCTCTTCGACGCTTATGACCTATAGGATACTCAACCTCAATAGCATCTGTTGAAGAGCCATCAGTAAAAAATATCTGAATTTTATTGGCTATAGATCTTTTATCGGCTTCTAAATACTCATTTGTATATCGCTTATCCTCTTTGATTGTCATCTTTTCTCTAAGCTCATCAATCCTTGGGTCGCTAGCAACATCATCTTCGTAATGTTCAGCAATAAGATCTCCATGAATTAAACCTATAGCAATCATATATTGCAAGCAGTGATCTCTATCAGCCGGATTATTTAGTTTTCCTGATTTAGAGATAATCCTGATAGCAGATTCGTGAGTCGTTACCTCAATATTGGCTATTTCATCAAGCCGATCTTTAATTTGAGGATGCAGTGTTACTGCAGCCTCTACAGCTGTTTGGGCATGAAACTCAGCTGGGAAGCTAATTTTAAACAGAACATTTTCCATAACATAAGAACCAAAAGATTGACTCAAAGATAATTTTTCTCCCTTAAAGGAAACATCTTCAAAGCCCCATGTTGGAGCTGACAAAACGCTTGGATAACCCATTTCGCCAGAAAGAGTAATAAGTGCAAGTCTCACTGCTCGACTAGTAGCATCACCGGCAGCCCAACTTTTTCTGGAACCAGCATTTGGTGCATGACGATATGTCCTCAGACTTTGACCATCTACCCAGGCTTGACTTACAGCATCCATAATTTGATCAGTGTTACCACCAAGCATTTTTGTAACAACGGCTGTTGATGCAACTTTTACTAACACAACATGATCTAAGCCAACTCTATTAAAACTGTTTGTAAGAGCCAAAACTCCTTGAATCTCATGAGCCATGATCATGCTCTCTAAAACGTCTCTCATCGTAAGAGGGTCTTTGCCAGCTGCAACATTTTTTTGAGAGACATAATCTGCTATTGAGAGAATTGCACCAAGATTATCCGAGGGATGGCCCCACTCAGCCGCCAACCATGTGTCGTTATAGTCTAACCATCTAATAATACAGCCTATATCAAAAGCACCTTTTACTGGATCCAGTAAAAAATTAGTCCCGGGAACTCTTACTCCATTGGGCACATTGGTACCTGGAACAATGGGACCAAGCATTTTTGTGCATGCAGGAAAGGTTAATGCTAATAAACCACATCCAATGGTGTCTATTAAACAATTTCGGGCAGTTGAAAGAGCTAGCTCCGAATTAATTTCTTGCTTTGACACATATTCTGCAATTTCTACAAGCAAAGAGTCAGGACCTGACCTTATGTTCAGTTCAACATTATTTGACATGATTTACTCCCTATCTTCCAGGTCTACCCAAACAGAGGTCTCAGGACCAGTATATTCTGCACTTGGTCTAATAATTCTATTATTGGCTCTTTGCTCCATGCAGTGAGCAGTCCAGCCTGTGACTCGCGACATCACAAAAATTGGAGTAAAGAGTTTTGTTGGGATACCCATGTAAAAATATGCTGAGGCATGGAAAAAATCTGCATTTGGGAACAATTTCTTCTCATCCCACATGACCTGCTCAACCTCTTCAGAGACTTGATACAAAGAATCATCTCCATACTCTTTAGATAGCTCTTTAGAAAATTCTTTGATAACTGCATTCCTAGGATCTCTTTCAGAATATATCGCATGACCAAAACCCATAATCTTCCCTTTATTTGCAAGCATATCCAAAATGTTTGTTTTTGCCTCTTCCCGTGTCTTCCAGTTTTCAATCATCTCCATTGCAGCCTCATTGGCGCCTCCATGCAATGGACCCTTAAGAGAACCTATGGCAGCTACAACACAAGAAAATATATCTGACATGGTTGAAGCGCAGACTCTAGCAGTAAAAGTAGATGCATTAAATTCATGCTCAGCATATAAAATCAAAGAAGCATCCATGACTCGTCTATGAAGATCTGATGGTGTTTTGCCATGAAGGATATGCAAAAAATGACCAGCCATTGTATCTTCATCATTTACGAGACTAATATCCACTCCATCGTGAGAAAATTTATACCAATAAGTCACAATTGATGGCATGGTTGCAACCATTCTATTAATTGAATCCAATTGCGCATCCATTGACTCCTCAGGCTCAAGATTTCCAAGCATTGAGCATCCTGTTGCCATGACTGCCATTGGGTGAGCTGATGCTGGTATTTCTCTGAGAACTTTTTTTAAGGAATCTGGAAGATCTCTTAAACCTTTTAATAAAGCTTTATAATCTGATAGCTCTAATTTATTAGGTAATTTACCGTAGAGCAGAAGGTAAGCAACCTCTTCAAATGTTGCTTTTTCAGCCAAGGTCTCAATTTTATGTCCCCTGTACGCTAGGCCTTCCTCTTGTCCAACCGTGCATAGTGATGTTTCGCCTGCAACTTGACCGCGTAATCCAGCGCCCTCTAACTTCTTAACCATTTAGCTATTCTCCTTCCTTTTGAATAATTCATCTAATTTTTGTTCAAATGAATGATAATTTAAATACTCATACAGTTCATCTCTTGTCTGCATTTTATCAATTGAATTTGCTTGTGATCCATTCACCGCAATATCATGATAAACAGACTCTGCAGCTTTATTCATGGCTCTGAAAGCGGATAATGGAAATAACATTATATCAACTCCAACCGATGCGAGCTCTTCTGAAGTAAAAAGAGGAGTTTTTCCAAACTCAGTAATATTTGCAAGAACAGGAACTTGTAATGCATCTTTTAGCTGCTTGTAGTCCTCTAAACTTGATACAGCCTCTAGAAATAGACCGTCTGCTCCAGCTTCAATATATTCTTTACTTCGCTCAATAGCACCATCCATTCCCTCAGTTGCATATGAATCTGTCCGCGCCATGATGAAAAAACTTTCGTCGGTGCGACCATCAACTGCTGCTTTAATACGATCACTCATTTCAATTTTATCGACAAGACTTTTATTAGGCCTATGACCACATCTTTTTTGAGTGACCTGATCCTCTATGTGGACTGCTGCAACATCAGCAGCAATCATTTCTTTGATGGTTCGCCCAATGCTAAATGCCCCACCAAAACCTGTATCAATATCTATCAAAAGAGGTAAATCTGTGGCCTGGGTAATTCTTCTTGAATCTTCAGCCACATCATTTAAAGTTGTAATGGCTAAATCTGGCAATCCAAAAGATGCATTTGCAACCCCAGCTCCAGAAAGATAAAGCGCTTTGTGGCCAGCCTTCTCAGCCATTTTTGCACAATAAGCATTTACTGCACCGACAACCATTAAAGGGTTGTTATCAGCTATAGCTTGTCTGAATTTTTTCCCCGGAGTATTCATTGATCCGTATTGTACTTTGCCAAAGGTATGTTTCCCAAATTAATTATAGAATTTAATCCCTCTAATTATTCTATCTTTGTTATTTTCTTGGCGCCATTTATTAGTATCTCTTAGGCTGTATACACAACCACAGTATTCTTGTTGGTAAAACTCTTCTCGTTTTGAGATTTCTATCATGCGTGAGGAGCCCCCTTTTTTTCGCCAATTGAAATCCCAAAAATAGATATCTTCATAACGTTGTGCCGCTCGATTGCCTGAATCATTAATTTGTTCCATATTTTTCCAGCGAGAAATTCCAAGTGTTGTTCCATATACCTTGAAACCATTTTCATGAGCGTATAGAGCAGATCTTTCAAATCTCATATCAAAACATTGAGTGCATCTTTTTCCTCTTTCGGGCTCATTTTCTAAGCCTTTTATTCTCTCAAACCAATTATCTTTATCATAATCAGCATCAATAAATTTGAACCCAAGTTTGTCGCAAAATCTCTTATTTTCATCCTTACGAATCTCATACTCTTCCTTTGGATGAATATTTGGATTATAAAAATAAACAGTTGTTTGAATCTCCGATGCTGCTACAGCCTCCATAATTTCTCCAGCACATGGAGCGCAGCAACTATGAAGCAAAAGTTTTTTTTCATTACCAGGCATCTCTAACTTTGGCCTAGAAAAGTTATTAAGTGAAAATGGGTTTTCCATAAGTATTAATTATAATTCCTTAAAGCGCTTAAGAGGTTTGAGTATGAGTCAAAAGATGGGATCTCGGGCATGGTGTTAGATATAGCTTCAGGTGCATTGATAAAGAATCCTTGGTCTGCAACCTCAAACATTTGCAAATCATTGAAGGAGTCTCCCGCTGCTAAGCATCTATAGCCCATAGATTGAAAACCTAAGATTGCTTGTTTTTTTGCCTGTGAATCTCTTAATTTGTATCCAAGGATGTTATCGTCAGCATCTACATCTAAGGTATGGCAAAGCAGGAGGGGATAGCCAAGTTTTTCCATTAAAGGATAGGCAATCTCATGAAAAGTATCAGATAAAATGACCACTTGAAATTCTTGCCTGACCTGGTTTAAAAAATCTAGAGCTCCATCAAGCAAGTTCAATTTCTTTGTTGCTTGGACTATGTCAGCAAGCTTCAGATTATGTTGTTTCATTATTTGTAGCCTGTAGTCCATTAAATCGGAATATGAAGGGATATCTCTTGTAGTCTTATTTAACTCTGAGATGCCAGAATCAAGAGCAACCTGCTCCCATAT
>JADHNV010000011.1 GCA_016779285.1 SAR86 cluster bacterium | reverse complement strand
AAAGCTTCATTTATATCTCCCCAACCATGGAATTCTAGAGCTGGTTTATAAGTTCTGGTTGAAGCATAAAAGCTAATTCTTGCAGCAACATTTCTTTTGGCTGCTTTGAGATCTTCTTCTGTTTCACCTGTAGCAATAAAGCCACCCCATAACAATTCGCATTCTTTGGGGTCTCTATTTGATTTTTTGGCTCCCTCTATCACTGCTGGCAAAATAATATCATTGATGTATTTTGGAGAGCACATGGGATGCAGCAATAAACCATCTGCAACTTCACCAGCAATCCTTGCCATTCCAGGCCCAAGTCCAGAAACATAAATTGGAGGAACATCGCAATCCATTGGAGGTGGAGTGAACATCGGAGTCATGAGGGTATGGGTATAATGCTCCCCTTGAAAGTCTAACTTTTCTCCAGTTTTCCATGTATTCCAAATAGCTTTGACGGCAAGAATATATTCACGCATTCTCGGTGCAGGAGGAGACCAAGGTACGCTAAATCTTCTTTCATTATGGCCTTTAACTTGAGTTCCCAGACCAAGCTGGAAACGACCATCACCGAATGATTGTAAGTCCCAGCCCATATTTGCAACAGTCATCGGACTTCTTGGAAAAGCAATGGCTAGTCCAGTTCTTACGATCATTTTTTTAGAATGCTCTAAGCCAAGAAGAACAGGTAGAAAAGGTTCGTTGTTTAGCTCGCCAGAAACCAGCGCATCATACCCAAGAGATTCTGCATGCTTTACTATTTCAATAGTATTTTTAGATAATCCCGGGATATAAGTCTCAATTCTCATTTTTAATTAATATTCAGTTTTGAGTTAGCAAATTTTTGCGCCCATTGATAATTAGGCTTGCCTGAGGGCGCTCTTTGTATTTCGTCTGAAAAAATAATTTCTTTAGGCATTTTATAACTAGCAATGTATTTTGAAGCAATAACTTTTATTTCATCGAGTGAAAGGTCTGATTTTTTTCTTCTTTGAATTACCGCAACAACTTTTTGGCCCCATTTATCATCCTTAACTCCAACTACCAAGCAGTCAAATATATTTGGATGCGCTTTAAGAGCCATTTCAACCTCTTCAGGAAATATTTTCTCACCACCAGAATTAATTGAAACGCTCCCCCTGCCAAGAAGAGTCATTTGACCGTCTTCTTCATATTTTGCCATGTCACCAGGTATTGAAAATCTTTCTCCATTAATCTCAATAAAAGTTTTTTTAGATTTTTCTTCATCCTTATAATACGCAACTGGCACATGACCCTTTCTCGCTAAATAACCAATCGTTTCAGTATCGCTGGGTTGAATTATTTCAAATGTTTCAAGGTTTAAAATCTCACTAAAATTAGGTTTTGTAAATTTTGGTCCACCGCCAGAGTCTTTCAATTTTCCATCTTTGGTATGTATATTTACGCCTGTTGCCCCAGTTTCAGATGAACCAACAGCATCAATTAAAAAAAGATTGGGCAGATACTCTAAGATAGCATCTTTAATTGAGGCACTAAAAACAGATGCAGTGCTGGAAAAAACAAATAATGAGGATAGGTCCAAGCCTTTTTTAAGCGCTCGAGGCAGGGCATCGCAAAGAGGTCGCCCCATAGCATCACCCATGATAGTAAGATTCATTACTTTTTCTCTTGCAACAACTTCCCAAATATAATCTGCATCAAATGAAACTTGGTCATTAATTACCAATTTCCAACCAGAAAAAAAAGCATTAAAAGACTGCCACTGAGCTCCACCGTGCATAAAAGGGGCTAAAGCAAGCGCAATGGTTTGGTCTTGAAGACACTTATCTGCAAAGGCTTCAGGAGTGGGATATTTTTCACCGGTAACAGCGTCAATACCGCCTCCGAGTGTCATAAGCACATCTTCCATGCGCCAAACAACACCCTTTGGCATCCCAGTTGTTCCACCGGTATAAAGTATGTATTTATCATCGCCAGATCTTTTAACAGGTAACCGTGACTCGCTTTCATTTGCAATCAGATCTTCATAGTTAAGGCTATCATCTACCATCTCTGCATCATCAGATTTATCATCGATAAAGATGAAATCTTTCAATATTGGTAAATCATTTTTAATGTTGTTGAGTTTTGTGCCAAACTGTTTTTGATAAAAGACAGCTTCTATGTCAGCGTTATCAATTAAATATTTAAGTTCCTCTTCAACATACCTATAATTTATGTTTATTGGAATCGCACAAAGTTTGTATGCCGCGAGCATGATCTCTAACCACTCAATGCAATTAAAAGCATAAATTCCTATATGGCTACCTTTTTTAATTCCAAGTTTTTTTAGAGCATTCGCAGCCTTGTTGCTTCTTGCATCTAATTCCTTATAGGTTAATCGAGTTGATCCATAGACAATTGCTTCTCTTTCAGGAACTCTGTCTACAACACCCTCAAATATGTCGGCAGCATTAAATTCCATCAGACTTGTGTTGATTGATTTTCCCAGTAGGGGTCTCTTAGCCTTCTTTTGTAAAGTTTTCCATTTTCATCTCTTGGAAGCTTTTCAATAAAATCTATGCTTCTAGGAAGTTTCATTTTTGCAAGATTTTCCTGGGCGAATTTCATTAGCTGAGCAAGTAATTGATCTGAAGGGTCAAAATTTTGGTTAAGCTCTATAACTGCTTTTACTTCCTCGCCCCATTCTTCATTAGGAATTCCAAATACAGCAACATCCGCAACGGCTGGATGCATTAAAAATGCACTTTCAATTTCTGCTGGATAAATATTGGCGCCACCAGAAATGATCATATCTATCTTTCTATCACACAGAAATAAATATCCCTCATCATTTAAATACCCTATATCACCAACAGTAAAATAAACAGCATCATCAATAACAAGCCTCTCTTTATTTGTTTTTGCTTGATCGCCTTTGTACTCAAATTTTGTTGCTTCACCTAGCTTCATAAAAACTGTTCCTTGATTATCCGGAAGAGCTTCGTTTCCATCATCATTGAGAATTTTTATTTCAGCTCCTGGCCATGCTTTTCCAACAGTTCCTGGAAATTTGGACCATGAACTTGCATCTACAACAGTTCCGCCTCCTTCCGTGGCAGCATAATACTCCCATATAGAATTCCCCCACCATTCAATCATGGCTTGTTTCGTATGAATTGGGCAGGGTGCTGCAGCATGAATCATGGCTCGCGTTGATGAACAATCATATTTTTTTCTAATCTCATCTGGAAGCTGCAACAATCTGTGAAATTGAGTTGGTACCATGTGACTGGTTGTAACTTTATATTTATCGATTAGGTAAAGCATTTGTTCAGCATCAAATTTTTCCATTAAGACAACAGAATGCCCATAATGAAGGGCTGCTGATGAATGGACTAAGACAGCAGTATGATACAGAGGTGATCCAACAATGTGCACATTGTTATCTTGCGGCTGAATTTCAAAAAAGCTTAGAATCATCGCAAACATGCTTAAAATGTCATCTGGATCACCTGGTACAAGCGCTCGTTTTACACCCTTTGGCTTTCCTGTAGTGCCAGAAGTGTAGTTCATGACTTGACCAGCAGTTCTTTCTGCTGGGTTGGTTGTTGGCTGGGAGCTTATGAAATCATCTAAATGGGTAAATCCGGCCATTTGAGTTGTACTAATGCAGCCTTGCTTTGGAAAATCAATAGCCGAAACAGCCTTTTGACATGCTTCTTCCATGGCAGGGACTTCCCCAGAAGCAATAAATGCTTTAGCTCCTGAATCCTCAAGAATATAGGCTATTTCTGGTCCAGCAAGATGCCAATTAATAGGTACCATGTAAAATCCAGATTGTGCGCAAGCAAGATATGCTATGTAGTATTCAATAGAATTAGGAAGCACGGTTGCCACCACATCGCCAGTCTCAACTCCAAACTCTCTTAATGCATGAGTCAGTTGGTTTGTTTTTGCCAGCAAGTCACCTCGAGTCCATATCTTTTCAGACGGTTCGACTATGGCAATTTCATTAGGATGTGAATTTGCAAATCTATAAAAACCTAATTCATTCATTTGTATCTCTCTTCATATTTATTTTATTAATAATTCTAACTTCCCTAATCAAGTAATGTAACTTTATAACATAAATTTCTATGTAATAATGATTCCCAAATGGACAGCCTCCTAAGCAATTTTAATCAAGAAACACTCTGGTTGTTGGTGGTTTTGTATGATCTTTTATTGGCTATTTTTCTTTATAGATTTTTTGGAAAGTATGGATTGTATTGTGCGGTAATACTTGGAATAGTGCTTGGCAATCTCCAGGGAGGGAAGGTAAGCGAGCTTAATATTCTAGGAATGCAGTTCAATGTAAGCATGGGAGCAATTTTGTACTCGGGAATTTATTTTGCTACAGATCTCTTGAATGAAAAGTTTGGCAAAGATGAAGCCAACAGAGCAGTAATGTTAGGGTTTGTTGCAAACATAGCAGTAATGCTAACTCTGGTGCTTAGCACAAAGTTTTTGCCCTCTGATTTAACTGGATCTGCCGCTGAAGTCCATGAAGCTATCTCAGTGCTTGCTTATTATTCTCCTATTTTTATTATTGGCTCATTAACTGCATATCTTGTGAGCCAAAGATTTGATGTTTGGTTCTTTCATTATCTAAAAAATTTAACAAGCGGTAAGAAACTTTGGCTGAGAAACAACCTCTCTACCATGGCCTCACAATTAATAGACACACTTATCTATCAATTCACTTGGGTGCTTGCCACAGATTTAACATTTGTTCAGGCTTTTGGGATTTCAGTTGCCAAGTATGTGATTAAGGTATTTATTGCGCTTATAGATACTATTTTTATTTACTGGGTTAGAAATTGGGAAGTTAAATCCTAGCCATTCATGCGTTGCTTTAGATTATAATAATTCAAAATAATACTTTTAAATTAATGGCCAGAAAATCGAAAGAAGATCTAAAAAAAGAACTCTCACCTGAGTCTTACTATGTTACTCAGGAAAATGGGACCGAGCGACCTTTTACAGGCCAGTACTGGGATCACATCGAGGATGGAGTTTATGCATGTATTTGCTGTGGCGAAAAGCTGTTTAAATCACAAACTAAATTTGATGCAGGTTGCGGTTGGCCTAGTTTTTATGAAGCTGCTGATAATAAAAAAATTAATGAATTAGAGGATCGTTCACTTTCAAGAGTCAGAACTGAGATCCGATGCTCAAGCTGTGATGCTCATCTTGGTCATGTCTTTACAGATGGACCTGAGCCAACAGGTTTAAGATATTGTGTTAATTCTGCGGCTTTAGACTTTGAGAAAGATACATCTTCCGATTAAGTGATCAATAAGACTGCTGCTCAATTAAATTTTTTTTCATCTATCAAAGTAGGTGGGTGGACTTTTCTTTCAAGGGTTGCTGGCTTAATAAGAGATATCTTTACAACCAATCTTCTTGGCGCAAGTATTTTTCATGATATTTTTGTGGTTGTATTAAAAATTCCAAATGTATTTAGAAAATTTTTTGCTGAGGGCGCATTTAGTCAAGCATTCATCCCAATATATTCTGAGTATCTGGCCCACAAGGATGATCATGGCAGTCAAGAATTTTTAAATGCTTTGTTAGGAATTTTACTTACTGCACTCTTCGTTTTTACAGTTTTAGCCTTACTATTTGCGCCGATATTCATCCTTATGTTTGCTCCAGGCTTTTATTTTGATATACAAAAGCAAGAGTTGGCAGTTGGGCTGTTAAGAATTATGTTCCCATACCTTGCACTAATTTCTCTAGTTGCATTTGCAGCTGGTATTCAAAATTCTCATAATAAATTCTCTATTCCTGCAGCAACACCTCTTATTTTTAATTTAAGCTTAATTGGTTCTGCATGGTTGGTTGCTCCAAAAATAGATATCCCAGTTATGGCTTTGGCATGGGGAGTTCTATTGGCGGGATTCCTCCAGCTCCTTTTTCAGATAGCGCCATTAGCAATAATAAAAAAAATACCAGTACCAAAGATTGATTTTCAGAACCAAGGAGTAAAAAAATTTTTTATTTTAATTCTGCCAGCCATTCTTGCTGGAGGAATAGCTCAGATAAATTTATTGATTGATACGATCTTTGCATCTCTATTGATGACTGGAAGCCCTACCTGGCTTTATGTCTCAGACAGACTAATACAATTTCCAATGGGAATTTTTGCCATTGCTATTGGCACAGTCTTATTGCCGAGTCTATCAAAGGCTTATGCTGAGAAAGCAGAAAACACTTTTATTTTACAGCTTGAGCATGCATTCAAATTAATTTTCTTTTTAGCAATTCCTTCGTTAATCGGATTAGTTTTGTTTGCATCTCCTTTGCTTGCGACCATCTTTCAAAGAGGTGCATTTTTATGGAGTGACGTAGAACAGGCAAGTTTAAGTTTGATAGGGTTTGCATTTGGACTGCCATTTTTCATGGCCATGAAAGTATTAGTTCCTGCATTTTTTTCAAGGCAAGATACAAAAACACCAATGTTGATAGCTTTGCTAAGTTTATTAGTTAATATTATCTTGAATTATCTATTGGCATTTTATCTTGAATTAGGTCACCTAGGATTGGCAATTGCTAGCTCCTTTTCTGCTGTCATGAGCGTAATTATTTTAAGTCTACTGCTTAAAAAAGATGGTTTGATTTCATTTGCTGGGATTTTTAGCCCTTTCTCTTTTAAAGTATTGATAGCCGGCATTGCTTTGATATCATTTTTGTTAATTTACAACCAATATTTTAATTTTGAATTATTTACAGAAATCCAAAGGTTGTTGCATATGAGTATTGCTGTTGTTGTATCTTTGTTAGTTTATTTTGGAGTCAGTTTCATGCTTGGCATTCGAGTGACTGATTTTAGATAATGTACTTAATTCGAGGAATAGGTAACTTAGAAACTTTTAACAAAAGGTTTCCAGATCAATCCATGAGCGGAACCATTGGAAATTTTGATGGGTTGCACCTAGGTCATCAAGCAATTCTAAGCCAAGTAAAAGATAAAGCTAGGGAGAGCTCAAGTTCATCTTTGGTTTTTTTTACCGAACCTCATGCCTCAGAATATTTTGCAGCAAAAGATAAAAATTTCTCAGCACCTCCTAGAATTTGCCCCTGGAGAGAAAAAGTAAAGTTACTAACAAACTTTGGAATAGACTTTGCTTTTTTTCTACAATTTAATAAGTCATTAAAAGCTATGACTCCAGAGCTTTTTCTCAAGGATATCTTGGCTCAACTTAACTTGAAACATTTAATTATTGGCGATGATTTTAGGTTCGGAGCAGAGCGAGCAGGTGATTTTAGCCTGTTAAAAAGCTGGGGCAAGAGCAACAACACAGAAGTAATTGCCAATAAAACAGTATCAAAACATGGCTTAAGAATTAGCTCAACAAGAATAAGAGAGGCTTTGATGCTAAGTAACTTTGAGTTGGCAGCAGAATTGCTCGGACGACCTTATACCTTCTCAGGGAAAGTCGTATACGGCAACCAATTAGGGAGGACCATAGGTGTGCCCACAGCTAATCTTTGGATACCAAAACAAAGACTGCCAATTGCTGGAGTTTATGCGGTTCACTGCTTCTTGGCTGGAAAGCAACTTAATGGAATTGCAAATATGGGCATTAGGCCAACAGTAGACGGTACCAAGCCTGTTCTTGAAATTCATATTTTTAATTTCAATGAGCCTATTTATGGCCAAAGATTGACTGTAGAATTTAAAAATAAACTTCGTGACGAGAAGAAATTTGATAACATTGACTTATTAAAAAAACAAATTTTTCAAGACATATCTCAAGCCAAAGAACTACTGGAATAATTCTCTATGAGTAAAGAATATCGGGATACTTTAAATCTCCCTGAAACTAATTTATCTATGAAAGCTGGTTTGCCTATAAAAGAACCAGAAATACTAGCATTTTGGAACTCTATTAATTTGTATCAAAAAATTAGAGAGCAGAATGCTGGAAAAGAAAAATTCATTCTTCATGATGGGCCTCCCTACGCAAATGGAGACATTCATCTCGGACACGCCGTTAATAAAACCTTAAAAGATATCACAATAAAATTCCAAAGCCTGCTTGGTAAAGACGCTCCATATGTTCCCGGTTGGGATTGTCATGGTTTGCCGATTGAATTAAATGTTGAAAAAAAACATGGCAAGGGAAGCGATCTTGTAAGAAATAAAAATTTATTCATCAAAGCTTGCCGAGAATATGCTCAATCACAAGTTGACAAACAAAGAGATGATTTTATTCGATTGGGTGTATTGGGTGATTGGGAGAACCCTTATCTTTCGTTAAATAGAAGTTTTGAAGCCGATACTGTTCGCGCATTGGGAAGAATTATTGCAAACGGGCATTTAGAAAAAGGGGAAAAACCTGTTCACTTCTGCATGGACT
This sequence comes from SAR86 cluster bacterium, assembly GCA_016779285.1. Lineage (GTDB taxonomy): Bacteria > Pseudomonadota > Gammaproteobacteria > Magnimaribacterales > D2472 > D2472. The sequence continues at coordinate 11,078 of JADHNV010000011.1, read as the reverse complement.
GCAGATCAGCTTTGGCTGAGGCCGAGGTAGAGTATATCGATAAAACATCTCACTCTATTGATGTAAAATTTAAAGTACTACCTCGGTTTATTGAGTCGCTTTGTTCCTCTTTTAATGTTGATAAAACTGAAGAGGTTTACTTTGTAATTTGGACTACAACACCCTGGACCATTCCATCAAATGTTGCAGTATGTATCAATGAAGAAATTGAATATGTTTTTGTAAAAGGTGGTAGCGCCTACTTTATTATTGCAAAAGAGCTTTTAGATGCATGCTCTGAAAGGTGGAGCCTTGAACTTGAGATTCTTGGATCAGCTTTAGGAAAAGAAATCACCAATGTTGCAATGTGCCATCCCTTATACGAGAGAGAGGTAAAATTGCTCCATGGAGACCATGTCACCACTGAAAGTGGAACAGGATGCGTTCACACTGCTCCAGCTCATGGGTTGGACGATTATTTTATATGCATCAAGCATGATCTTGAATCTATAAAAGCACTAGATAATCGTGGTATCTTCAAAGAGGAATATGGGCCTTTAGGAGGTTTAAGCACGAAGAAGGGTGATCCTGTAGTTATTGAGTTATTGAAAGATCACAACGCATTGCTTGCTCATTTGCCCTATGAGCATTCATATCCACATTGCTGGAGACACAAGTCACCCGTTATTTTTATGTCTACACCGCAGTGGTTTATTTCAATGAAGAAATCTGGTCTAAGTGAAGGTGCTGTAAATGCAGTGAAAGATGTTCAATGGGAGCCAAGCTGGGGAGAGGAACGCATTCTCTCAATGCTTGAAGATCGACCTGATTGGTGTATCTCTAGGCAAAGAAATTGGGGCGTACCGATTACTTTAATTATTCATAATGATACCGGAGAAATTCACCCAAAACAAAACCAACTATTTGCTCAAATTGCAGATGTTATAGAGAAAGAGGGCATTGAAGGTTGGGATAATTTGAAGCTTGAATCTCTGATAGATGATGCTGATTCATATTCAAAGGTGCATGATACTTTAGATGTTTGGTTTGATTCAGGCGTAACTCATATATGTGTTTTAGACAGATTATATGGAGCAGATGTTATTGCTGACTTGTATTTAGAGGGTTCAGATCAACATAGAGGTTGGTTCCAGTCATCTCTTTTAACTGGAATTGCCACCAATGGTATGGCTCCGTATCGCTCTGTTTTGACTCATGGGTTTGTGGTTGATGATGAGGGTAGAAAGCAATCCAAATCTCTCGGTAACACCATAGCGCCTCAAAAAATCTGGGATACATTGGGAGCTGATATTTTAAGGCTATGGATTGCTTCGACTGACTTTAGAAGTGAAATGGTTGCCTCAGATGAAATATTTAAAAGGGTTTCAGACCAATACCGAAGGATTAGAAATACATTTAGATTCCTGTTGGGAAATATTAATGATTTTGATGCTAATAAAGATTCAATTGAACTCAATAATTTACTCGAGCTTGATAAATGGGTTTTACATGAACTTGCTCAGTTGCAAGAAGATGTCATTGATTACTATCAATCATATTCTTATCATCAAGTAATTCAAAGGGTTCATAATTTTTGCGTTAATCAGCTTGGCGGTATTTATTTAGATATTATCAAGGATAGGCAATATACCACTCAACGAGATTCTGAAATCAGAAGATCAGCACAAACAGCAATGCAAATAATTGTTAATCAGTTGGTTGTATTAATATCACCTGTTTTATCATTTACTGCTGAGGAAATCTGGCAGGGAAATAATTTTCTTTTGAAAGAGGCTGATTCGGTCTTTTTGACTACTTTAAAAGCTCTAGAGGAATTCGAGAGCAACTTTTCAACAGAAAACTGGGAAAGATTACTTGAGATAAAGGAGGAGGTTAACCAGAGTATCGAGGATGCAAGAACTGCTGGCGTGATCAAGGGCTCATTGGATGCCTCGATTGAGCTAACTCTAGATCCTAATGATTTTAAGTTAAGCCAGAAATATGCCGCTGAACTACATTTCTTTTTTATAGTTTCTGAATGCAATATTTCCGAAGGAAAAGCTTTAAAAGTTTTTGTGACCAAATCAGCTGCTCAAAAATGTGTAAGATGCTGGCATTGTCATGAGTCCGTTGGGTTAAGCCCTAAACATTCAGAGCTATGTATTCGATGCGAACAAAATATAGATGGTCCTGGAGAGGATAGAAAGTTTGCTTAGCATCAAAAAAGGCTACTTTGTTATTTTTCTTTTAGTTGCTGTTGATTTAGTTGCGAAATATATTGCTGAACAATCCTTAAACTTTGGTCAGCCTGTGCCATTGATACCAATTGTGGATTTTTTGTTGGTTTTCAATTCAGGAATTGCTTTTAGTATTTTAGATTTTAATAATTCATTCTTAAGTTTTGGTTTATCCTTCATAGGCCTGCTGATAGTTGGGTATCTTCACTCACTTTATAAAAATGAAGAATCGCAAATAAATCGTATTTCACTAATCTTAATTATTTCAGGAGCACTTGGGAATATTCTTGATAGATTGGCTGATGGTGTAGTGACTGATTTTTTATTTTTTCATGTTGGCAATACATCATTTTTTATATTTAATTTTGCTGATGCCTTTATTTCTATTGGAGCAGCAATATTTTTTTTGATGGAGTTTAAAAAATTTCTTCAAAATAGGTTGGAATGAAGACTAAAGTTTTATTAGCTAATCCAAGAGGATTTTGTGCAGGTGTGGATCGAGCAATTGATATTGTTAACCAAGCTTTAAAGAAATTTGGACCTCCTATCTATGTTCGACATGAAGTAGTACATAATAAAACTGTAGTAGAAGAATTAAAGTCCAAGGGCGTTATATTTGTGGATGAACTAAGTGAAGTTCCTCAATCATCACATGTCATTTTTAGTGCTCATGGAGTGTCTGAAAAGGTTGAGAAAGAAGCTGAAGAATTTAACTTGCTTTCATTTGATGCCACATGCCCACTCGTAACTAAGGTTCATAATGAAGTTCAGCGTCATGTCAGGGCTAATAGAGATATAATCTTAATTGGTCATGAGGGGCATCCCGAGGTAGAGGGAACGCTTGGAAGACATAATCCTACAGATTCAATCAGCAAAATCTATCTAGTGCAAGATGAAGAAGAAGCTAGATTATTAAGTGTCTCACAGCCTGATAATCTTGCTTACGTAACTCAAACTACACTCAGTCTGGATGATACTTTGACTATAGTTAAAATCTTGCATCAGCAATTTCCTAAAATTCTTAAACCAAAGAGTGATGATATTTGCTATGCAACTCAAAATAGACAGGATGCAGTTAAACAGCTCGCTTTAGAGAGTGAGTTTATTGTTGTAATAGGCTCAAAAAATAGCTCTAACTCAAATCGCCTAAAAGAATTGGCTGAGAGATGCGGCGCTAGCTCCATTCTAATAGATGGCGCTAATGAGCTTGATTTTAAATCCTTATCTAAATATAAAAGTATTGGCGTAACAGCTGGAGCATCAGCACCAGAGTCAATAGTTCAAAGCGTAGTTAAAGCAATCTGCAATGAGTTAAACGCTGTTGCTGAGGAATTGGGTGAAAATAAAGAGAATATATATTTTAGATTACCTCCTGAGTTGCGTTGATCTTTCATATAAAAAAATTTCATGTCTTAAATATCATCCATTAAACTATTTGTATGTCTAGAGGAAAAAAATGATCTCTCAAGATGGCATTGTTGATATTGCTGAATATTGCCCATCACCCAACTTTGATGAAAGACCAAGTAATGCCGTAATTGATTTAATTGTGATACATGCCATTAGCCTTCCGTCAGGTTGTTATAATACGCGATTGATTAAAGATTTATTTTTAAACTGCCTAGATCCAGGTGAAGATCAGTACTTAGGATCTATAAAGGATCTTAAGGTTTCATCTCATTTCTTAATTACCCGCAAGGGATTGTTAATTCAATTTGTGCCTACAGATAAGAGGGCGTGGCATGCTGGAATCTCAACTTATAAAGGCCGTGACAACTGCAATGATTTCTCAATAGGTATTGAGCTAGAGGGCTGCGATGAAGAGGAGTTTGAGCAACAACAATATCATTCACTCTCAAGATTAATTAATTTTTTATGTATTGATTTACAAATTAACAAGCAAAATATTGTAGGTCATTCAGACATAGCTCCAGGTAGAAAAACAGATCCAGGACCATTTTTTGACTGGACATTATTGCAATCAATTTTATGAGTAGAAAATTAATAGGCATCTTACTGCTTGGATTTGCATCTGGTCTTCCTTACATGCTTGTGTTCTCAACCCTTACAGCTTGGCTGAGGGATGTAGGAATTTCTTTGACCGAAATAGGTTTTTTTGCATGGCTGGTTCTTACATATTCTCTAAAATTTTTGTGGGCACCATTTGTAGATAGATATTCAATCCCTGGATTTAAAGTTTTTGGAAAGCGAAGAGGGTGGATTCTTTTTTCCCAATCATTGATTTTCTTATCATTGTTTGGAATGAGCTTAATAGATCCACTTAATAATATTCAATTATTAGCATTGCTTGCATTTTTTGTAGCCTTTTTTGGTTCAATACAAGATGTTGCTATTGATGCTTTAAGAATTGAGATTGGTGAGGCAAAAGAGCAAGGTAATTTAGCAGCTAGTTATCAGCTAGGATATCGAGTTGCAATTCTTATTGCTACATCTGCAGCATTAATTTTTGCTGATATATATAGTTGGTCATATGTATATCAATCAATGAGTCTTTTTATATTGGTTGGGTCTGCAGGTGCATTGATCTGTCATGAGCCAAATAATCATGAAATTGCTATTTTGAGATTTGATAAAGCCCTCATTGAAGCTTTCAAAGAATTTTTCCATCGATTCGGACTATGGTCTGCAGCTATACTTCTATTAATAATCTCAACATATAGGCTCACTGATATAGTTATGGGGCCTATGGCCATGCCTTTCTATTTAGATTTAGGATTTTCAAAAACTGAAATTGGAGCTCTTGTAAAAACCATAGCTCTTTTTGGGTCAGTTATCGGTTTTTTTATTGGTGGCTTATTGATTAAAAGAATATCTTTATTTAGCGCGTTGCTGATTGGGGGTTTCTGCGTCTTAATTACAAATTTATTTTTTGCTTATGTTGCGAGCACTCAAGCCAATATCTCCCTCTTATCTCTCATAGTTGGCTTTGATAGCTTTGCAGCAGGTTTAGTGGGCACTATAAATATTGCGTTTTTAACTAGCTTGGTTTCAAAAAAATTTACTGCGGTGCAATATGCCATGTTGACATCTTTCATGATGCTTCCTGGAAAATTTTTAAGTGGATTTTCAGGAGTTTTGGCAGATTACTATGTAACTGCTTCATCTTTGGAAAGTGGTTGGTCATACTTTTTTTATACTACCTCGGCTATGTCCATTCCTGCATTGCTGTTAATTCTGATTTACAAAAAGAAATATGCAGATAATCCAGCATAGCCTCAAAGTCATACTGGGGATTTCTATATTAATAATTTCAGTGCTTTCAGTTCAGGAAATTGAAGCCCAATCTTCGGTAAATTTCAGTGATAAATTTCTCCATTTTTCCTGTTTCCTATACCTTACAATTCTAAGTTGGCTCAGTAGAATTATTCACAAGGAATTATTTCTTTATGCTATAGTGCTTGCCTACGGAATATTGATTGAGATAGTTCAGATATATATACCTTATCGATCTTTTGAATTTTTAGATATTTTTGCTGATTTCCTTGGAATTTTAGCAGGGATTTTCTTCATAAATTTCTTTAAAGATTTATATCCAAAGTATTGAATTAATTTTTTTAAGCCATAAATAACTCGTATCCTTGATTTTAAGGATTATTTTTATTTTAAAAGCAGGAGATTTGCAATGAAATTGAAACCTTTACACGATAAAGTTTTAGTTAAAAGAACAGAAGAAGAACAAACCACGCCTGGTGGAATTGTTTTACCTGGCTCAGCTGCAGAAAAGCCCTCTCAGGGTGAAGTTGTTGCTGTAGGGCCTGGAAAGAGGCAGGACAATGGAGAGGTCGCTCCTATGGGAGTAAAAGTTGGTGACTTAGTGATCTTTGGTCAGTATGGTGGCAACGAAGTAAAAATAGACGGTGATGAATACCTCATACTCAGCGAGAGTGATATTTACGGTATTTTCAGTTAAACAATTTAATCAATAAAATCAATAAATAGGAGAATAAAGATATGTCAGCTAAAGATGTAAAATTTGGAGATGCTGCAAGAGTTAAGATGCTTAAGGGTGTCAATATCCTTGCAGATGCAGTTAAAGTTACCTTAGGACCTAAGGGAAGAAATGTAGTATTGGATAAATCTTTTGGCGCACCAACCGTCACCAAAGATGGTGTTTCAGTCGCTAAGGAGATCGAGCTAGAAGACAAGTTTGAGAACATGGGAGCTCAAATGGTTAAGCAGGTTTCTTCGCAAACTTCAGACGAAGCCGGAGACGGAACAACTACAGCGACTGTTCTTGCTCAATCTATAGTAAATGAAGGTCATAAATCTGTAGCGGCCGGAATGAATCCTATGGATCTTAAAAGAGGTATCGATAAAGCTATTTCAACTGCTGTTCAATTCGTTGAGAAATTAAGTGTTCCTTGTTCAGATGATAAAACTATTGCACAAGTCGGGACTATTTCTGCAAATGGCGATCAAGATGTCGGTGGTATTATTGCTGAAGCAATGCAGAAAGTTGGAAAAGAGGGTGTTATTACCGTTGAAGAGGGTAATGGTATCGATAATGAGCTTGATGTCGTTGAGGGAATGCAATTTGATAGAGGTTATTTATCTCCATATTTTGTAACCAACCAAGATAATATGACTTCTGAGCTTGAGAATCCCTTTATTCTTTTGCATGACAAGAAAATTTCTAATATTAGAGATATGTTACCTTTATTGGAATCAGTGGCTAAGGCAGGGAGACCTCTCTTAATTATTGCAGAAGATATTGAAGGCGAAGCTCTTGCTACTTTAGTAGTAAATAACCTTAGAGGAACAGTTAAAGCTGCAGCATGTAAAGCTCCTGGTTTCGGAGATAGAAGAAAAGCCATGCTTGAAGACATAGCTATCCTTACTGGCGGTACTGTTATTTCTGAAGAAGTTGGACTTTCTCTTGAAGGTGCAACCGTTGAAGATTTAGGAACTGCAAAAAGGGTTACTCTGGATAAAGATAACACGACTATTGTCGACGGCGCTGGTGATCAAAAAGCAATAGTAGCTAGAGTAAACCAAATCAGAACTCAGATTGAAGATACTACATCCGACTATGATAGAGAGAAGCTGCAAGAGCGTGTTGCTAAATTAGCCGGTGGAGTAGCCGTGATTAAAGTTGGTGCTGGTTCTGAAATAGAAATGAAGGAGAAGAAAGCAAGAGTAGAAGATGCTTTGCACTCCACACGTGCCGCAGTGAAAGAGGGTATCGTTCCTGGTGGAGGAGTTGCATTGGTCAGAGCGCTTGAATCTCTTACAAAACTGAAAGGAGATAATGATGATCAGAATGTGGGCATTAATATTGTTAGAAAGGCATTTGAAGCTCCATTAAGACAAATTGCTGCAAATGCCGGTGAAGAATCATCTGTCATTGTTGCCAAAGTAATGGAAGGTGAAGGCTCATATGGTTTTAATGCTGCCAATGGAGAGTATGGCGACATGATAGAAATGGGTATTCTTGATCCTGCAAAAGTTACCAGAACTGCGTTGCAAGCCGCTGGATCTGTTGCTGGGATGATGATTACTACCGAAGCGATGGTTACTGACAAGCCTCAAGATGCTTCAGCCGCGCCTGCAATGCCTGATATGGGCGGAATGGGTGGAATGGGTGGAATGCCGGGTATGATGTAAGCCATTTATCTATAAATTAAAAAAACGGGGTTTATTCCCCGTTTTTTTTTGCAAGATATATAATTATTTAACAACAATTTAAATTTTAGGAGTTTTAATATGGAAGCGTATCTTGGAACCGTGTTAATCAGATTTGCGCACATTCTTTTTGGAGTGCTCTGGATAGGCCTGCTTTATTATTTTAATTTTGTCCAAACTGAGTACTTTAAAGAATCAGAGGCATCTGCAAAGTCTGATGTAGTCCAAAAATTAGTGCCAAATGCTTTATGGTATTTTCGATGGGCCGCAGCATTTACATTTTTAACTGGATTGTATCTTTTGTATTGGCTTAGCATTACTGTAAACGTTGGTATCGTTTTGGGCGCACTAATGGGCACTATTATGGCTGCAAATGTTTGGTTTGTTATTTGGCCTAATCAAAAGAAAGTCATTGCTGGGGCTCCAGATGCGGCAGATGCAGGGGCAAAGGCTGGCTTGGCATCTAGAACAAATACATTGTTTTCATTACCAATGCTTTATTTAATGGTTTATTCAGCGCATGGAGGTAGTCTGCCTATGATTGCCGAATCAAGCATGAATAGTCTTTGGATTGGCATGGCGATTATTTTGTTAATTGAAGCAAATGCTTTGTTTGGCAAAATGAATGCAATGATTACCTCTGTAAAGGCAGTCATCCACTCTGGCGTTGTTCTTACAGTAATTTTTGGATTATTGGTTCATTACTTATAAATTTTAAAAATTCTTAAATAAGGAGAGCTTAGCTCTCCTTTTTTTTAATTTTTACTTTGTCAATGGAGTTATCAACTATATTTAAAATCTCAATTCTGTAGCCATTAATCTCTATGCAGACATTTTCTTGGGGAATCTGATCAAGATAATCAGTAATGATTCCATTGATTGTTTTTGAACCATCTTCTGCAATATCCCAATCCATAAAATTATTCAATTCTCTGACCTTAGAGTTACCATCAGCTATAAGTGAGCCATCTCTTTTGATTGTGAATTCTCTCTCTAAATCTGCCTTAGCTGCACCAAATTTTCCAACTATTTCTGTAAAAATATCTTCCATAGTTAAAAGTCCTTGTATTTCACCATACTCATCAACCACCAATGAAAGATTATTATCTTGTTTTTGAAATTGACTAAGTTGAGTTGAAATAGTGGTCGATTGGGATATAAATGTTGCATCAAAGAGAATATTTTTTACATCCTGTCCGGCTTCAAAAGCTTCCATGAATTGATGTGAATCTTTTAGATGCAACATACCTATTACTTGATCAATAGACTCTTGGAAAACGGGCAGCCTACTGTAATAAGAGGAGCCAATAATTTTTTTCGCAGCTTCAAAGCTTTGTGTAATATCTATACCAATAATTTCAGCATGCGGTGTCATGATGTCTTCAACCGTTAACTCTTCCATACCTAAAATTGATGAGAGCATTTCGCGAGACTGAGCTGGAATTAAATCTCCATGCTCTTCAAGAAGTGTTCTTAATTCATCTGAGTTCAAATTATCATTGCTAGCAGATTGCATTGGATCAACATTAAATATCTTAAGTATTCTTGAGCTTAAGATATTAGTTAGCCATACCAAAGGCTTGAAAATTACTACTAGTATGTTTAGTACCCCAGAGGATTTAGTTGCAAAATTCTCTGGATAAACACTTGCAATTGTTTTTGGAGTAATTTCAGAAAAAACTAAAATAACAAGGGTTAAAAGAATTGATCCAAGAAGCACATTGCCATCAAAATAATCAATCATTATTATTGTGACTAAAGCAGAAGCCAAAATATTAGCAAAGTTATTAGCAATCAATATTGAGGCAAGCAAAATATCAGGCCTTTGAAGTAACTTGAGCGCTCTTCTGGATCCTTTAGAGTCTTTAGATAAATTGTTCAGCTTAATTTTATTTGATGCCATCATCCCGGTTTCAGAGCCAGACGAGAAAGCGGAAAAGATTAACAACACAAACAGTGCCAAAAATAGAAAAGAAATTGAATTAGTGCTCAAGAAGTTTTTATAAGTAGTTTAATAAAATAATTGCATTACCAAAATATGCCAAAAGGACCATTGCAAAGGATAAGATAATCCCTCTCACTGCAAATTTTACCTTAAGATTTGCGTATTTTACCCCTAAATACGTAAGCATATAAATTATTAGTGCAAATGCGGTAAAGATAATTTTAAATATCAATTCCAAATTCATTTCACCAAGAACCATGAGCCCAGACAGAAGAGATAAAACTATGCTCCCAAGACCCAATCCAATTAAAACAAATATTTCGTTATATTCTCTTTCTACGGACTTAACATTAGAACCAATCATCCCCTTTTTGATCTTTGTTATGTGTCTTTCAAGAAAGGTTGTTTCAATGAAAGTAACAATCAAAATAACTATGCTGAAGCTTGTGGCAGAAACATGAAGCCCAAGCACATTAACTCCTTTTGAATAAGTCATGAGGCTAATAATGATTAATAAAGCCAAGCATAGTCCTGTATAGACTTGTTTTGAAGACTTTAAAACAGCTCTTGATATGAAATAGCTAAATAAAGCAATGAATGTAATTAGGGGAAATGACACAATCTTATTTTTTTTGTAATCTTTATATATTAACACTATCAAATTCGTCAAGGTTAACCTAAAATACACACCTTTTTATTAATACATTAATGAATTTTTATTATGGTAGTAGTTAGACTTGCAAAAAGCGGAGCGAAAAAAAACCCTTATTACTTTATAACGGTTGCTGACTCCAGAAAACCAAGAGATGGCGCATTTATAGAGCGCTTGGGCTTTTTTAATCCCTCTGCTAAGGGTTCTGAGGAAAGAATGAGGTTCAACGTTGAGAGATTAGATCATTGGATTTCTCAAGGTGCGCAACTTTCAGATAAAGTTAAAGAGCTAGCTAAAGATGCAAGATTGTCTTCTGATGAACTTCAGGCAAAGATTGATGCAAAGAAAGATAAAAGAACAAAAAAGAAAGAAGCATTGAAAGCTCAGAAGATAGCTGAGTTAGAAGCTCAAGCTAAAGAAGCAGCAGAAGAAGCTCCAGCAGCTGAGGCAGAAGCTCCAGCAGAAGAAGCTCCAGCAGCTGAGGCAGAAGAAGCAGCAGAAGAAGCTCCAGCAGCTGAGGCAGAAGCTCCAGCAGAAGAAGCTCCAGCAGAAGAAGCAGCAGAAGAAGCTCCAGTTGAAGAATTAAAGTCAGAAGAATCTGAAGAAGAATCTTCAGATGATG
>JADHNV010000010.1 GCA_016779285.1 SAR86 cluster bacterium | reverse complement strand
TGGGACTTATCTCTCCAGATATTACTTTTAATCCACCCCCAGATACTGTTATTTCCAAGAGAGTAGCGATCAAGTAAGTCAAAGTCACGAGCTAATTTTATGGGATCCTGAAAAAAGTTTTTTCTGCTAATAAACTCACCCTCATCAAGATTTCTAATAAGTGTCGCGGGATTGCCAGCATAAATTGTATTATTTGGAACATCTTTTGTGACAACTGATCGAGCTCCAATAATGCTATTTGCTCCAATCCTAACACCCTTGCAAATCATTGCATCTTCGCCAACCCATACATTTTCTTCAAGAACAACAGGCCGAGGATCGCCAACAACCTTTGTTCTATCGTAAATTCCATGCCAATCAGCATCAGTTATGCATGAACCATGACCAAACATACATGAATCTCCGATTGAGATTTTATCAGCAGCCATAATTCTTACTCCAGGAGAAATTAACACATAGTTCCCAATGTCAACTTCACCATTCCAATCTCCAGTATCCCAACTTGTTATTTGAATGTATGCATCAGGGGCGGAAATAAAAGTAGGAAAATCACCAACAGAAATATTTGAACCAAATAACTTAATAAATTGAGGTTTAAAAAATACCGTCCCTTTTCCAAGATTTTTAAATTGAGGTCTAAGGAAGTGATTGACATACAGCTTAGTAAGCTTAGATATAATTTTTTTTAGCCAATATGGTCGACTATCTTTTCTAATTTTATTTCTCCATTTTGAGGTGATTCTTATATGATAAAGTACCGAGAAATTTCTGGGCTTATTTTTTTGAAAAAATTACTAAAAGAGCTAAAGCAACTTCTAAAAATAGGTATACCTATCTATGGATCCCAAATTTCATACATGGGGATGGGAGTTACTGATACCATTGTCGCTGGACGAGCCAGTGCGCTCGATTTATCTGGATTGGCGATAGGAAATGCCCTATCCATGCCTTTTTATTTTCTGCTTGGTGGCTGTTTATTTGCAGTCACTCCTATAGTTGCTCAACTATTTGGAGCAAAAAAATTTGAAGAAATTGGTCAAAAGGTTAGAGAAATATTATGGGTTAGCATAGCTTTAGGTTTTATTGGATTCGTTCTATACAGAAATCTGAGTTTTTTGATTCCTTACTTTGATATTGAAGAAAATATTGCTCAGATTTCAGATGGATATTTAAAAGCAATGTCTTTTGGTTTTATCGCTAACATGCTATTTACTTGTCTTCGTTGCTACAGCGAAGGCATGGGTTTGACTCTTCCAGTATTTTGGGTTGCATTTATTGGTATGTTGCTAAATATTCCTCTGGATATTATTTTTGTCTATGGGTATTTTGGAGTGCCTCCAATGGGTGGAGTAGGCTGCGGAATTGCAACTTCAATAAATATAATTATTGGTTTGTTTGTTTTAATATTAGTAATCCTTAAGAAGAAAGAATATAAGCCAACAAGATTATTTTCAAAATTTTCTGGCCCCAATAAAGACACTACAAAAGAGGCGCTTAAATTAGGTGTGCCTATTGGATTTGGAGTATTTGTAGAATTAAGCATGTTTTCAGGGGCAGCATTGATACTGGGATCGCTTGGCGCAACAGTGATTAGCGCTCATACCGTGGCAATAAATATTGCAAGTGTTTTATTTATTTTGCCATTATCCTTTGGTCTAGCTGCCGCAACAAGAATAGGTAATTTAGTTGGTGAACAAGAGTTAGGTAAAGCCAAATATGCCTCTCACATCGCTATATTGATTTGCTTGGTTGGTGCAATTTTGAATACTTTAATAATACTGTCTTTTAAAGAGGCTCTTGTGTCTATGTATTCCGAAGATTTGACTGTTATAGCGATAGCAATAAATCTTTTACTCTTTGCAGCGATCTTTCAAATTCCTGATGGCATGCAGATGGGTGCTTTGGGAAGCTTAAGAGGATACAAGGATACTTTTGCTCCAATGCTAATGTTAATTTTCACTTATTGGCTGATTGCCTTACCTGCAGGATATTATCTAACCTACTATGGCTTCTTTGGAGATCCACTAGGTGCTGCCGGTATTTGGATAGGGATGATAACCGGGCTTACAGCATTTGCAGCCTTAATTATTCCAAGACTTAATTATGTTGCTAATAAGCTTATAACTAAATCTAGCTCAACACTTCCTTAACCTTTGCTCCAACTTGAAGTAAATTTTCGGCAATGTGAACCCCGCATTCTTCAAGTTTTTTAATTTTATCTGCAGCAGTGCCCTTACCGCCTGCAATAATAGCGCCTGCATGCCCCATCCTCTTTCCTGCTGGTGCTGTTTGTCCAGCTATGTATGAAATTACTGGTTTGGAAACATGGTTTTTAATATATTCTGCTGCTTCTTCTTCAGCGGTTCCTCCGATTTCACCTACCATAACAATAGCTTTAGTCTGCTGATCTTCTTGCATCATTTTTAAAACATCGATAAAAGAGGTTCCTGGTATTGGATCACCTCCGATACCAACGCATGTACTTTGACCAAGACCTAAGTCACTTGTTTGCTTCACAGCTTCATAAGTCAAAGTGCCAGATCTAGAAATAATTCCAACCGAGCCTTTCATGTGAATGCTACCTGGCATTATTCCTAATTTTGCCTCGCCTGGAGTAATGACTCCAGGACAGTTAGGTCCTATTAAGGTTATTCCCAGTTCGTCAATTCTCTTTTTAACAATTAGCATATCTAAAGTTGGCACTCCCTCTGTGATACAGATTATTAATTTAATGCCTGCATCAGCAGCTTCTAGAATAGAGTCTTTACAAAATTGCGCTGGAACAAAAATGATAGAGGCATTAGGCCTCACTGCTTCAACAGCCTCATGAACTGAATTAAATACGGGAACTCCCAAATGTGTTTGTCCTCCTTTACCGGGCGTTACACCTCCAACAATATTCGTTCCATACTCAATCGATTGCTCTGAATGCATGGTAGCTTGAGAACCAGTAAAACCTTGAACCAAAAGACGTGTATTTTTATCTACCAATATACTCATTTACTTAACTCCACAGCTTTTTTAGCCGCATCCTCTAGGTTGTTTAAACCAACGATTTTTGCTGTTGATTCTGCAAGAATTTTACTTCCAATGTCTGCATTGTTGCCCTCTAATCTAACAACCACTGGAATAGAGACACCAACCTCTTCAATTGCAGCTAAGATACCTTCTGCAATGAGATCACATCTGACAATGCCGCCAAAAATATTTACTAGCACAACCTTTACTTCAGGATCAGCCAATATCAATTTAAAGGCTTTGGATACTCTTTCTTGAGTAGCTGTTCCACCAACATCAAGAAAGTTTGCAGGAGACCCGCCAAAATATTTAATTGTGTCCATCGTCCCCATTGCTAAACCTGCACCATTAACCATGCAGCCAATATTCCCATCAAGAGAAACATAACTCAAATCATCTAATGCAGCTTCTGCTTCGCGAGGATCTTCTTGAGAAGGATCGCGCATGGCTTGAATTTCTGGTTGACGATATATTGCATTTGAATCAATGTTAATTTTTGCGTCTAAGCAATGAAGTTTGCCTCCCTGAGTAATCACAAGAGGATTTATCTCAAGCAAGCTAAGATCATGAGTGATAAATAAATCAGTTAATTGTGGAAGCATTTTTGCAAATTGTTTTGCTTGCTCAGCATCGAGGTCCAAAACTCTAGATATTTTCCTTGCTTGAAAACCCATAGGTCCGGTTAGAGGATCAATGGGTTCATAGATAATTTTTTCAGGTGTATTTTCAGCTACCTCTTCAATATTAACTCCTCCTTCACTCGAACCTATAAAAACTATTCTTTGAGTTCCCCTATCAACCACGGCACTGAGATAAAGCTCTTTAGCAATATCGGTGCATTCTTCGATTAATATTGAATTTACAAGCTGGCCATTTGAATCTGTTTGATATGTAACAAGTCTTTTGCCAAGCCATTGGTTAGCAAATTCTAGGGCTTCTTCAGGGGAATTAACTAGCTTAACTCCTCCGGCTTTACCCCGTCCACCAGCATGCACTTGGGCCTTCACGACCCATTTATTGCCTCCTATATCTCTACATGCATTAACAGCTTCATCTGCAGAGGTAATAACCTTATTCTTTGAAACAGGTAAGCCAAACTTTTTAAAAAGTTCTTTGCCTTGATATTCATGAAGATTCATTTTTTTCTATTGCCTATATGTATTGCCTGTCCGTTAACAGCTAATGCTGCCTCATGCAGTGCTTCTGAAACCGTTGGATGACTAAAAATAGTCAGCCCGAGGTCTTCTGCACTAGCTCCAAACTCCATGGCAACAACTGCTTGTTGGACTATGTCCGCAGCTGAAGGTCCAAATGCATGAACACCAAGTATTGTATCTGTTTTCTTATCAGCTATGACTTTGATGAAACCTGTGCTTTCTCCAGAGGCTAATGCTCTTCCGCTGGCTGCAAATGGGAAGGATCCTGTTTTAAACTCTATACCTGATGCAGAAAGATCTTCTTCGGTTTGCCCCACCCAAGCAACTTCCGGATGAGTATAAATGACGGATGGAACCAACTCATATGGCATTTCTGCGTGCTTGCCAGCAATTCTTTCAACAACCATAATTCCTTCCTCGGAAGCTTTATGAGCCAACATAGGACCTCTTACAACATCACCAACTGCCCAAATGTTTTGAACATTAGTTTCACAATAATCGTTAACCGGGATACAACCCTTTTCATCAACACTTAAGCCACAATTCTCACCAAGAAGGTTGTCTGTATTTGGCTTTCTTCCAACCGCAACAATTAATTTATCAACCATCAACTCTTTGAGATTACCATTATTTTCATAAGTTACAGTGACGTCTTTTTTGTTAGATAATGCGGATGTTACTTTGCATCCCAAATTAATATTTAAGCCCTGTTTGTTAAATTCTTTAAAAACATCTTTGGCGATTTTTTTATCAGCCATTGGTAAAAATTCATCCATAGCCTCAAGGATTGTGACCTCTGAGCCTAACCTTGACCAAACACTTCCAAGCTCCAATCCAATTACTCCAGCTCCTATGATTCCTAGTTTTTTTGGAACTGTTTTAAATTCAAGAGCTCCTGTGCTGTCAACAATATCTTTATGATTGATTTCTGCTACTGGTATATTGATTGGAGATGAGCCAGTGGCAATAACAATATTTTTTGTTTCAAGAATTTCAGACCCTTTTTTTGAGGAAACTTCAACATGATTTGAATCAATTATTTTTGCATGGCCAAGAACTTGAGTAACTTTATTTGCTTTAAAAAGGCCTGAGACGCCAAGAGTTAATTGATTAACAATTTTACTTTTTCTGTCCATCATCTTTGCAATATCTAACTTAGGTTTATTAACCTCGATACCATGATCAGAAAAATGTTTTATTGCATCTGAATATCTATGAGAAGAGTCAAGCAATGCTTTGGATGGAATGCATCCAACATTGAGACAGGTGCCACCCAATTGTGAATTTCCATCAGAATCAGACGATTCCTCAACGCAGACAGTATTTAATCCAAGCTGTGAAGCTCTTATTGCAGCAACGTAGCCAGCTGGACCACTTCCAATTATAACAACATCATACATTTTTTATTCTCATAAATTTAAAAGGAGTTTTTCTGGTGATTCTAATTGATCTTTGATGGAGATTAAAAATGCAACAGCTTCCTTACCATCTAATAATCTGTGATCATAACTTAGAGCAAGATACATCATTGGTCGAATCACGACTTCGCCCTCTAACGCAACGGGCCTATCTTGAATAGTGTGCATTCCTAAAATAGCTGTCTGAGGAGCATTCAAAATAGGGGTAGATAGCAAGGAACCAAAAACACCTCCGTTAGAAATAGTGAAGGTGCCTCCTTGCATTTCAGCAATTGAAAGCTTGCCGCTCCTCGCTTTGTCTGAATAATCTGAGATTGATTTTTCAACATCTGCTATTCCTAAATTATTTGCATTTCTGATCACTGGAACTACAAGACCTCTTTCTGTGGAAACAGCTACACCTATATCTTGATAACCATGATAAACAATATCACTTCCGTCTATGGAAGCATTTACCACAGGAAACTTTTTCAGCGCTTGAACTGCTGCTAAAACAAAAAACCCCATAAACCCAAGCTTTACTTCATGCTTGGCATAAAAATCTTCGCCATATTGAGCTCTTAAATCTTTGATGGGTTTTAAATTAACTTCATTGAATGTTGTTAGCATTGCAGTTTCTTGCTTTACGCTTAACAACCTACTAGCAATAGTTGAACGCAACCTAGACATTGGCACCCTCTCTTCTATCCGATCAATCGAAGAAATAGAGGATGAATCAGATGCGGGAGAATGAATTTTTTGTTCATTTTTTGTATTCTCTGAAGACTCATCAAGATGGTTCACTATATCTGCCTTGGTAATTCTTCCATCTTTTCCTGAACCATCAATGCTACTCTCATCTAAATCGTGCTCTTTTAATAATTTTTTTACCGCAGGACCATTAGACAAAGATTGATTTTCAATGGGCTTAACACCATCTGTTTCGATCTTATTATTAGGCTCAGGCAAGCTATCTGCTTGCAATGATATTTTACTATCAGTCTCACCATCTTTTTGAAACTCTGCTATCAATTCAGCGCTTAGCACAATCTCCCCAGCAGGTTTTATAACTTTAGATAGAACCCCATCAAAAGGAGCAATAACCTCTAGGACAACTTTATCGGTTTCAATTTCAGCAATAACTTCATCTTGCTTTACGGGCTCACCTTCTTTTTTAACCCAATTTGCAATAGTTCCATCTACTACAGATTCTGGAAATGTTGGAGATTTTATTTCGATTGGCATAATTTTTCTCTCTAAGATGTTAAAGCTTCGGTAATCAAAGCTTCTTGTTGTTGATTATGTAATTTATTAAGACCAACCGCTGGAGCAGCTGAAGCCGGTCTGCTAACTAATTTTATCTCTGCAGCATTGATCTTATCTAATACCTGTTGCAACCTATGGCGATGACTAAGCCAGCTCCCTTGATTACTGGGTTCTTCCTGACACCAAATAAATTTATTAGCATTCTTGTATTGCTTGATGATTTTCTCTAGTGAGTCATATGGAAAGGGATATAATTGCTCCACTCTTACAAGAGCAATATTTTGAATTTCAAGCTCTTCTCTTTTGCTTTCTAGATCATAAAATACTTTGCCTGAACACATAATAATTTTTTCGACTAGCTCATCATTTACATAATTATCATCTATGACATATTCAAAAGATCCATCTGTAAGATTTTCTAATGTGGAAATAGCTTTAGGGTTTCTTAATAAACTTTTTGGAGAAATAATAACTAGCGGTCTTCTCATTTTTCGGATTGTTTGCAACCTTAGCAAGTGATATATCTGCGATGGGGTGCTGGGAACACATACTTGAATATTTTCATTAGCACATAATTGTAAAAACCTTTCTAATCTTGCGCTGCTATGCTCTGGACCCTGGCCCTCATAACCATGCGGAAGAAGCATCACTAGCCCAGAAAGCCTTTCCCATTTGTGCTCAGCGGAAACGATAAATTGATCTATAACTACTTGCGCTCCATTAACAAAATCTCCAAACTGCGCTTCCCAAATTACTAGACCAGATGGTCTGGTAGCAGAATAACCATATTCAAATCCTAGCACCGCTTCTTCAGAAAGAAGGGAATCATAAATATCTATAGTTGTATCAGCATTGTTTGCAATTTCAGTTAATGGGATGGATCCAATACCATCTTTTTGATTTAGCACCACTGCATGACGATGA
The DNA here is from genome assembly GCA_016779285.1 of SAR86 cluster bacterium. Taxonomy (GTDB): domain Bacteria; phylum Pseudomonadota; class Gammaproteobacteria; order Magnimaribacterales; family D2472; genus D2472. The sequence continues at coordinate 12,006 of JADHNV010000010.1, read as the reverse complement.
GAAAATGTTCCTCTTCTAACATCTTGACCGGAAAATCTAATGGGATAGCCTTGATCAAGCAAGGTTGCATAAGCCATATTTTCAGCAAATCCCCAATTCACAGGAATATTTCCTTTCATCATTTCAATTCTATCTGCAAAGATTTTTTCTACCTGCCTTTGCAAGACGAAATCCTTTGGAGGGGTAAAAGCTATTTGAGCAAGCTCTTTAAACCTTTGTTGATTAAAAGCAGATTCAATTTTTTCATCTGCACTTTGATTTATATATGGAGTCCAATCAAACCACATCGATTCATTAGGTTGTGTTGCTAAGTTGTGTGCGACAGAGTCGCCATCTTCTAAACTAGCTCTATATTTCTTTTCAATTTCATTGCACTCAGACTCATTAGTAACTCCAGACAGAATAAGTTTTTCTTGATATGAAGTTTTTACAGATGGATGATTGGCAATTTTTTGATACATTATTGGTTGCGTTGCTGATGGGTCATCAGCTTCATTGTGGCCTCTTCTTCTATAGCAAAAAAGATCTAAAATAATATCTTTTTTAAAGTTGTACCTGTATTCGCATGCTAATTTAGCTGCAAAAACAACCATTTCTGGATCATCTCCATTAACATGAAGTATAGGTGCTTCAATCATTTTTGCGACATCGGTCGCATACTGTGTTGATCTAGAGTCCTCTTCATTAGAGGTGGTAAATCCAATCTGATTATTAACTATTACATGTATTGAACCGCCAACTCCATAACCTCTAGTTTGAGACATTTGAAGGGTTTCCATTACCACGCCTTGACCAGAAAATGATGCGTCACCATGAATTAAAATTGGAACAACAAGCTCTTTTTTCGTATCTTTTAATCTATCCTGCCTTCCTCTAACTGATCCTAAGACTACAGGATCAACAATCTCAAGATGTGAAGGATTGTTTGCCAAAGAGACGTGAACTTCTCCATTGGGAGTTAATATATTCGATGAAAAACCTAGATGATATTTTACATCGCCCGAGCTTGCTCCCTCTAATTCGAAATCCTCCTCAAACGCAGAAAATAATTCTTTGGGCGGTTTACCCAATACGTTGACCAGTAAGTTCAATCTGCCTCTATGCGCCATACCAAAACAAATTTGTTCAGCTCCAAAAATTCCGCAGTTCTGTATCAAGCTATCAACCAAGGGGATAAGAGATTCTGCACCATCAATTCCAAATCTTTTCATGCCTGGATATCTAGCAGACAAAAATTTTGCAAGACCTTCAGCTGAGCTTAAACGTTTTAAAATATATTTTTGTTCGTCTGGCTCAAAATGCAGTTTCCCTAGATTTGGTTCAAGCCTATTTTGGAACCAAGTCCTTTCCTCTAGAGATGAAATATAGTTATATTCTATTCCTAAAGTATTGCAATATATTGCCTCTAAAGCCTGAATAATTTCAGACAAAGTTGCTGAATCTTTTCCTATCTTTAATGTATCTGTATCAAATACATCTGAGAGGTTTGATTCATCTAGATCATAGAAGCTAAGATCTAAATCGTCACAGTGTCGTATTGGTTTTAGTCCCAATGGATCTAATTTAGCCTTTTGATGACCTCTATTTCGGTATGCTTGTATCAGCTTAATAACTTGGATTTGGTTTGAGTTAACGCTGCTACGTATAGCAGGTTTTATAGAAGGATTAACCTCTCCTTCTTTGAATCTGTTAACAATCTCTTTGTGCGAAACCTCTTTTTTCGATCCATTAACCCTAGGTAATGAGTCAAAGTAAATTTTCCAATCATCAGGAACTGATAATGGATTATCTAAATATGATTCATACAGAGATTCTAGATATGAGCTTTGTGCACCTGCGGCATGAGAGGTTGACCAGAATGTCTCCATATTATTCATTTTTTAGATCAGCCCAAGCCATCAGACACTATAATATTTTCTTTTTTCTTATTAGATAACAGCATTGACTTAATTTCGCCTATTGCATGATTAGGATTTAAGTCTTTTGGGCAAACATTCACGCAATTCATAATTCCATGGCATCTGTAAACGCTGAATGGATCAGAAAGACCCTCAAGCCGTTCAGCAGTTTTTGTGTCTCTTGAATCAGCAATGAATCTATAGGCCTGTAACAAAGCAGCTGGGCCGACAAATTTGTCAGGATTCCACCAAAAAGATGGGCAGCTTGTTGAGCAGCATGCGCATAATATGCACTCATATAGACCATCGAGCTTATCTCTGTCTGCTGGAGATTGTAATCTTTCTTGAGCAGGAGGTTGTGTTTCATTTTGCAGAAAAGGTTTGATCTTGTCATACTGGGCGTAGAATTCAGTCATATCAACAACTAAATCACGTATAACAGGCAAACCAGGCAGCGGCCTAAGTTCGATCTTATTTTTTTTGATTGCTTGAGAAATAGGAGTTATGCAAGCGAGCCCATTCTTGCCATTAATATTCATTCCATCAGAACCACATACTCCCTCTCTACAAGATCTTCTATATGAGATTGAGGAATCCTGCTCTTTTAGAATATTTAATAATTCAAGCAACATAATGTCCTTTTCAGGTTTTTTGATAGTGTATGTTTGGGTATAAGGAAACTTATCTGTTTCAGGATTGTATCTATAAATATTTACATCAATCATTTTTAATCTCAAATATAATTAATAGGTTCTTACCTTTGGTTCAAAAGTGTCAACTTGAATAGGAGAAAAATTGACATCTCTTTTACTCAAAGTTTTTTGGATAGGATCATAAAGAGAATGACATAACCAATTCTCATCATCACGATCCTTGAAATCATCTCTTGCATGCGCTCCTCTGCTTTCTGTTCTTTGGAATGATGCAATTGCAGTTGCTTCAGCAACTTCAAATAAATTCTGAAGTTCTAGTGCCTCTACTCTGCTTGTATTAAAAGCCATGCTTTTGTCTTTTAGATGAAGATTGGAAACCTTTTCACGAATTTCACTTAAAGCTGAAACGCCTTTTTCCATGTAGTCGCCTCTTCTGAAAACACCAAAATAATTCTGCATAACTGATTGAAGCTCTCTCTTAACCTCAGCCACTTCAAAACCGTCATTTGATGAATTAATTTTATTCAGACCCTCAAGCGCTTGATTAACATCGTCACTGTCTGCATCTTTGACCCCACCACCAGTTTTTAATGCTTCTTGAATATGAATCCCTGCAGCCCTTCCAAACACAACCAGGTCTAGTAAAGAATTGCCACCCAATCTGTTAGCGCCGTGAACAGAAACACATGCTGCTTCGCCCACTGAAAATAAACCAGAAATAATTTCATCTGCCCCTTTAGATTGAGTAAAAGCCTGGCCATGAATATTAGTTGGCGTACCTCCCATCATATAATGACATGTCGGAACAACCGGGATTGGATTGTAGATTGGATCAACTCCAGCAAATGTTCTTGAGAGCTCGCATATACCGGGAAGCTTTGCATTTAGAACATCTGAGCCTAAATGATCTAGTTTGAGGAACACATGATCTTTTTTCTCACCACATCCTCGTCCTTCCAAAATTTCTAATACCATTGATCTTGCTACTACATCTCGTCCAGCTAAATCCTTAGCATTAGGAGCATATCTTTCCATGAATCTTTCACCATCGGCATTTACAAGGTAACCTCCCTCACCTCGACAACCTTCAGTGACTAAGGAGCCTGCACCATAAATTCCAGTTGGATGAAATTGCCACATTTCCATGTCCTGGGCTGGAAAACCAGCTCTTAAAGCCATACCTAAACCATCTCCGGTATTTATAAGAGCATTTGTGGTGGAAGAGTATATTCTTCCAGCTCCACCAGTAGCCATTACTGTTGCCTGAGATTTAAGATAAGCCACTTCTCCGGATTCTATTGAGAATGCAATAACACCTGTTACTTCCTTTAGTTGGTTAAGGACTAGATCTACTGCAAACCATTCGTTCAGAAAATTAGAGCCTTCCTTGATATTATTCTGGTAAAGAGTATGAAGGAGGGCATGACCAGTCCTATCAGCCGCGGCACATGTTCTGGCCGCCTGACCGCCTCTACCAAAATCTTTTGATTGACCTCCAAAAGGTCGTTGATAGATCCGTCCATTTTCAAATCTAGAAAAAGGTAAACCCATATGCTCTAATTCAAAGACTGCCTTTGGGCCCTCTGAACACATGTACTCAATTGCATCTTGATCCCCTATATAATCTGATCCTTTTACAGTGTCATACATGTGCCAACGCCAATCATCATTTGGGTCTTCGCTTGCAATTGCGCATGTAATTCCTCCTTGGGCTGATACGGTGTGAGATCTAGTTGGAAAAACTTTTGAGACAACAGCAGTCTTCAATCCAGATTTAGCTAGTTCTAAAGAAGTTCTCATTCCCGAGCCCCCTCCACCGATTATGAGAGCATCAAATTCTAATGTTTTGATATTTGATGAATTATAATTTTGCATAGTTAAGACCAAATGATTAAAAGATAAAAAACAACAAGAAAGAAACCCAGAAATACAAAAAAGAACTCAAAGCTCTTTCTTATAAAATTTGCATAAACTGAAAGAGGCGAAGAAATAAACCCGAGCGTGCGCTTTGTTAAATAATCTGTGCCTATGGTCCATAAACCTACAAATGCATGCATGCAAGCAAAGATAATAAAAAGACTGGATAAAATTTTGAATTTCAAATTATCAGAAATTAGCTCAAAGCTAAAGCCGCCAGTAAAAACAATAAACCCAATGTATCCTAGAAATAGAAGAAAATAGATTGCAGAATATCTTTGCAAGTACCAAAGCAATTTGCCTAATTTCATATCACCCACAAGGTTGTTAAAAGAGCAATCATTACAAATAGAACCATAGTAATTTTTGCGGAGGTATTTGAGGCAGTGAGAGTCTCGGCAATTAAATGAAAATCCATGAGCATGTGTCGAATCCCGGCAATAACATGATATTCAAAAATTAATATATTAAATAGGACAAATGTTCTTAAAAAAGTAGAAGAATTATACAGCTCAAAAAAACTAATGAATGCAGCTTCGTTCTCAGCAATGATATTGAGAATAAATGCTGAAACAGGTAGAACCATAAAAAAGATCATGATTCCTGAGACTCGGTGCGAAATTGATAGCAAAGCAGATAATGGAAGCTGAATTTTAAATAAATTAATATTTACTGGTTTAAAGGACATTTGTTACTTTTTATGTGCTTGAATTATATAAATTATACGTAATTAGAAACAGAAAATCTTATTTTTTTGATTTTTTTATATGTTTGATAAGTCTTTTTTTCTTCTTAATTTGTCTAGTAGACAGTTCATTTTTTTTACCCTCAAAAGGATTATCACCTTTTTTAAAAATAAGGCTTAACTCAACTCCATTTAGATTAAGCTCCTCTCTAAAGGAGTTAATTAAAAAACGTTTGTAATTGGATGGGATTTTATTTGAAAAGTTAGAATGTATTATAAATTTTGTGGGATGAATTCCACCAAAATGGATATATCTCATTTTAATCTGCCTGCCAGAGATGCTTGGCGTATTGGTTGAGTTTGTAAACTTTAAAAGTAATTTATTCAGCTTTCCTGTAGAAAATTTAGTTTTTGCTAATTTATCAACCTTAGCAATAGTATTAAAAAGTTTTTTAAATCCACGTTTATGAAGCGCTGAAATTTCAACTAAGATTAAATCATTTAAGGCTGAGTTTTGAAATTTTTTTGTTTCCTTGAGGTTGGTGAGATGATTTGCATTAAGTTCATCGATTTTATTTAATGCAACTACAACAGGTTTTCCATAGCCCCTGATAAGATTTAAGATCCTTAGATCTTGATCTACTATTCCATCTGATGCATCAATAATCATCAAAACAATATCTGATTCATCTACAGCATGCATTGCTCTAATATAAGAGAAATATTCTACTGCATGACTTTGCTTATATTTCTTTCTAATTCCTGCGGTATCAATAAAAGTAAAATCATCCCCATTGAATATAAATGGGACATGAATAGAATCTATAGTTGTTCCTGGAACATCTGACACAATAAGACGGTCCTGCTTTGTAAACTGATTGATGAATGTTGATTTGCCTGCGTTTGGTCTCCCAATTACGGCTATTTTAGTTCCCTGTAGATTTTCTTTTTCAACAATATCTTGTTCATCGAAAAATTGTTGTGAAATGAAAGCTTGTAATTCATTAATACCTCGCGAATGCTCTGCACTAATTTCTAAGATATCTTCAGAGCCAAGCTTTATAAGGTCTTCTTTTGCATTGGATCTTTTTTTAATATCAATTTTATTCAAAACAACAAAAAAATTTTTATTCATTTTTCGTATGAATTGATATAAATTTATATCATCAGAGGTGAGTTCTTGTGATCCGTCAATCAGGAGCAAAATGAGGCCTGAGTCTTCGGCCGCTATAAGAGCTTGCTGAGTTATTGCTTCGCTGAATTCTGTAATTTCTGACCCAACACCACCTGTATCAATCACTAAATATTGCTTATCCTTGATGGTGGCATAACCAAAATTTCTATCTTTCGTGAGTCCAGAGAAATCAGAGACAATGGCATTTCTAGTTTTTGTAAGCTTGTTAAATAACGAAGATTTACCTACATTGGGTCGGCCGAGAATTGCGATTGAATTTAACATTTTGAAAAGGCATTTTAGAGCTTTAACGCAACTATATTAGATTCCTGGTCAATAACGAATGCAAGTTCTCTGAATGTTGTTATGCTCATGATTGGGTTACCAGATACTTTTTTTCTGCCAACAGTAATTCCAGTCATTGGATTTATTACATGCACATAACCCTCTAAGTCACCTACTAGCAATAAGTTATTATAGGCTGCTCCACTTGATAGCTGACGTCTTAGGTATTCTTCTGAAATCCAAGAAGAGGAAAGGTTGGCTAGGGAGAATGATAATATTGAGCCATCGTCTTGGATTACCATAATCATATTATTAGCCACGATAGGAGAATAAAATGATGAAGCTTTTGAGTTCCAAACTGGCCTCTTTTGGGCAATATCAAAAGCAGTTAAATTGCCTTGATAATTGGTTGCAAAAATCAATTGCTTAGCCAAAATTGGTGCAGAATCAGCATCTATTAAATTTTCAAGCTCGGATGATCCTTCAACAAAAGAAATAGGCGCATCCCAAAGAAAGAAACCTGTGTCTAGTTGAAAGGCACCCAAACGCCCATTATCAAATGTAGAAAAAACAATTCCATTTTCAATGATAGGCTCGCCTGTTCCTCGAACAGTTAATGCAGGCAATTGAGATCTAAAAGACCATACTTTTTCGCCTGATGAAGCATTCAATGCAACCAATTCACCTACAGAATTTTTTACAAGAACTAGTGAAGCACTTATAACCGCATTTGATAAAACCTCTCCACCAATATTTATTTCCCAAATAATTTCTTGAGACTCTGAATCAATTGCAATGACAAATCCATTTACATCAGATACGACTAATTTGCCAAAACCCGAAGCTACACCTGCTGCTAATTGGCGATCAAGATTAATCCTCCAATTCTCTTTACCAGAGTTAGGGTTAACGGAAAAAATACTCCCCTCTGGATCAGCAATTAGCATATTGCCAGAATAAAATGAGGGTTTAAAAGACCCTAAGCTATTTTTTCCATTAAAAGATTTTTTCCACTCTATAAAAACTGAATAGTCATCTTTAAAGGGTTGCAGTGCCACTGGTTCAACAACATCAACATCAGAATCATCAGCCCAGAAAGCCAAGGATGAGCATGAACAAATTAGTATTAAAGCAATACTTAGAAAGATATTATTTTTCATTGGTGTTAATTTGTTATTTTATTGATCTTCATTTTTATTAAAGATTTTTGAGATTCATTTTGAGAATTCTCAAGAGCCAATGAATATTGATCTATAGCTAAATCATTTTTGTTAAGTCCTGCAAGAGCATCACCTTTGACCTCATAAACAAGCGAGTGCTCAGATTTTGAATTAAATGATTCTAAAGCTGCAAGAGCACTGGAATAGTTTTGCTTGCTAAGTTCAATTCTGGCGATATTTATTTTTGCAATTGAATTCAACATATCATTTCCAAAAAATCCAGAAGAGACGTCTTGAAGTTTTTTAAATTCTACTAAGGCTCCGTCCAGATCACCTTCTCTGGCAAGGGATGAGCCTTTTATCATTCTTGCGAGTTGAGCATAGCCGGTATTAGGATGTTTTTCTTGGAGCTTATTAAAGTTTTCATTAATATCTGATGTGCCTTCTGATTTATTGGAAAGACCAGTGAACCAAGCATCGTATATTACAGCAGCTCTTAGATTCTGTGAGGAGCTATAAGACTTGTAACCAAGCGAGGAAATAAGAATAGAAGCAAGAACCAAGAAACTAATTCCGATGATGTTTTTATTATCTTTAAAAAAATTTATTAAAGCTGAAAATCTTTCTTCATCTGAGCCGTACTCTGCCATGATCTCTCCTAAAAGTTAATGTATTTCTCTATGACTTCTTTAGAGCTAAGAAGTTCCTGTTTGCCAACTTCGCTGAGGTCTTTCCATATCATTTGGTTATTTTTTAACTCCTCTTCTCCAATAATAATTACATGAGTGCAATTATTTTTATTTGCCCTTCTGAGTTGAGACTTCAAACTACCATCATTTAAAAATGTATCTAGAATAATAGTTTTATTTGTACTTCTTAAGTCATCGGCTATTTTATATGTTTTTTGATCTGCCTGCTTTGCAGTAACAATAAATCCAACCTTTTTAGGGGATTTAATATTTTTAATGTTGAGAAGCTCGACTATTCTTTCAATGCCAATAGCAAAACCTATGGCGTGCATATCTTTGCCGCCAAGCTGATTGGAAAGTTTGTCATATCTCCCGCCGCCAAGAAAGGCATCTTGCGCTCCTAGCCCTTTTGAAACTGCTTCAAATACAACTCCCGTGTAATAATCTAATCCTCTTACCAAAGTTTGATCAATTAGAATATTACAATGATTGCTGTATGTATTCACAAGATTTTGCAAGAAGTTTTTAGATTCATTTGAAATAAAATCCTGGAATTTAGGGCCTGATTGCAACAGCTCTTGGGTAGATTGCTCTTTAGAGTCAAGAACCCTCAAAGGATTGGATTTTAATCTTGCTTGATCTTTTTCATGCAATTTTTCAATATGCGGGCTTAGAAAACTCACCAGTGACTTGCAAAAACTTTCTTTAGCTTTAGCATCTCCAAGATGGTTAATTTTAATTGTATAGTCTGAAATACCAATTGATTTATTGATCTGCAACACCATGCTGATCAACTCATATTCTGCAACCCCTTCCTCAAACCCGAGATATTCAACTCCAACTTGATGAAACTGCCTGAACCTGCCTTTTTGAGGTCTTTCATATCTAAACATTGGTCCTTGGTACCATAGTTTATGTTTTTCATGTTCTTGTTTTTTTTGAATGATTGCCCTGATAATACTGGCGCTGCCCTCAGGCCTTAAGCTTATGCTGTCTTTGTTTCGATCCAGAAATGAATAAAGTTCTTTGTTAATAATGTCAGATGAGTTTCCTACAGATCTCGCAAAAAGCTCAGTGGGCTCAAGTAATGGTGTGCGAATTTCGTGAATATCGAAAGAATAAAATACCTCTGAAAGCTTTGATTCAAAGATATGCCATCTTTCTAAATCCTGAGGAAATAAGTCAGGCATACCTCGTAATGATTGAATTTTCACTTTTTAACCTTTTGCAATTATCTCTAAAGACTGTTTCTTGTAGAGCAGCTCTTTCACTTGATCCTCTATTGTATCAACAAGTTTCTCATTAGAGACTTTTTTTGAAGGGGCTCCATTAACATACAGCAAATTGCTTGGACCACCTGTTAAACCCACGTCAGCTGCTTTGGATTCACCCGGACCATTTACATAGCAACCAATTATAGCTACTTCTAAATCCTCAGAAATTCCTTCAAATCTTGTTTCAAGCTCATTAACTACCTCTATTACATTAAAATTTTGTCTTGAGCAGCTTGGACATGCAACAATTCTAATTCCTCTGCTTCTAAGATTTAGGCTCTTTAAAATATCCCATCCGATTTTTACTTCATCAACAGGATCAGATGCAAGAGAAACCCTTATAGTGTCACCAATCCCCTCAGCAAGGAGCATACCTAAACCAATAGATGACTTTACTGAACCCGCTCTATAACTTCCAGACTCTGTAATACCAAGATGTAATGGTTGATTAAGCAACTGAGAAAACTTTCGATAACTATCAACCGTCATTTGAATATTTGAAGCTTTAAGGCTTAATTTAAAATTTGAAAAGTTATAACGATCTAATATATCTACATGCCTTAGAGCAGATTCCACTAACGCATCAGAGTTAGGTTCTCCATACTTTTTTTGAAGATCTTTCTCCAAAGAACCAGCATTCACCCCGATTCTAATTGGAATATTATTATCTTTTGCAGCTTGAATAATTTCTTGGACTTTGTTTTCTTTTCCAATATTTCCTGGATTAATTCTTAGGCAATCAGCAGAATCGGCAACAAGTAGAGCAATTTTATAATCAAAATGAATATCAGCAACCAAAGGGACTGAGACTAAATTTTTAATTTTTTTAAATGCATTTGCGCAATCTTTATCAGGAACCGAAACCCTCACAATATCAGCTCCTGCCGCTTCTAATTCCTTGATTTGCCCAACTGTGCCATCAATATCTGCAGTGTTTGTGTTGGTCATGGATTGAATAGATATAGGATGGTCGCCACCAACCCCAACACTTCCTACAAATATAGGGTTAGTTTTTTTTCTTTTTATCCAGGAATTATTCATTCTTCTGGTTTCAATAAATTAACATTAACATCGACATGGATTGAATCAAGCTTATCCTGAATAAAAAAAAGATTGATTTCATCATGCAGCTTATTTATACCTTGATCAAGAGATGCCTGCATATTTTTTTCGCCAGTCAATGGTTGAATATTACTGAGTTTTAATTGGGGCTTACTATGCTGACTTGAATCAACATTGTGGTAAAAAGCAATAATGATTAAAAGTAAAAGCAAAGTAGATACAAAAAAAATAAAAAACACATTTTGTTTGAATGCTAACCGATCAGGCAAATCAGATTCACTGTCTTTTTCAGCTTCAGCTACAACCTCAGCATTATAAATATCAAAAAAAGCTATCTTTAAATTAAGAAATTTTGCATATTTATTAAAATATTGAATGGCAAATAGTCTAGCTGGAAAAATTGCATAATCACCTCTCTCAATTGCCTTAATAAATTCAAAATTGATTAAAGTTTGATTAGCGACCTCTTCTTCAGTTAAAGAAAGTCGGAGTCTGGCATTCTTAAAGGCTTTACCAATCTTGGCTGTATGTGCAGATTTTAGACTCATGAAGTATTAACCAAATGAATTGTGTTAGTTTTATTTTTACCTTTGATGCTTTTAGTCAATTTACCAACAAGCTGACCGCATGCCCCGTCTATTGCATCTCCCCTTGTAATTCTCAGAGTTGCAATCATTCCTTTTTTTATTAGAAAATCTTTAAATTGATAAATGGTGCTCTCTTGGGAGCGCAAATAATTACAACCCTCAAAAGGATTAAAAGGAATAAGGTTTATTTTGCAAGACAATCCCTCAAGAATCTTTACCAAATCTTTAGCATGATCCAAAGAATCATTTACACCATCTATTAAAATATATTCAATAGTTATAGTCTTTCGCTTACTCTGATTTTTCAGATAATTTTTGCAGGCGGTCAACAATTCTTCTAGGGGGTATTTTTTATTAATCGGGACTATCTCATCTCGCAAGATATTATTAGCAGCATGCAAAGAAATTGCTAATGAAACATCAGTTTTATCGGCTAATGTATTAATAACTGGCACAATCCCTGAGGTGCTTAGAGTGATTCTTCTTTTTGAAAGCCCGTATGCGTGTTGATGCTGCATAATACTAATAGACGTCATTACAGGATCAACATTTAACAAAGGCTCTCCCATCCCCATAAAAACAACATTTGATATTGTAGAGCTAGGCTCATCATAAAAATTAG
>JADHNV010000009.1 GCA_016779285.1 SAR86 cluster bacterium | reverse complement strand
CTATCTTTTTATCCATGAATTTATTTTCTCAACCCCTCAATGATCCTAGTGATTGGAGGGGCATAACCGATCAAGTGATGGGCGGACTGTCAGAATTAACCATCCAGCATGATGATGGCGTTTTTTATATGAGTGGTAATGTTTCCACTGATAATAATGGTGGATTTGTAAGGCTTTCCAATAGAATTGATATTAACAACAATGATTTCCAAGGCATTAGATTTAAAGCAAAAGGAAATAATGAGACTTATGAAATCCATGTCACTCTCAAGGGTCCAAAAATTCCCCCATGGTCTTATTTTAGCCAGTCATTTGATGTAACAAATGAATGGCAAGAGTACGAGATATTTTTTAGAGATCTAAAAAGAAGTTCTGGCTTTTCAGCAGCCTCAATGAAAGCAAAAAATATTAGAGATTTAAGCATAGCGGGGTTTGGAAGAGATTTTGAGGTGGATTTAGCCATTAAAGAAATTAGCTTAATTGCAAATTGAATTAATCACTTTTCTCTTTTTCAAATTCTTTTAAGTATCTTTCATAATCTTCCCACTCATGGGGAGTTCCAGCTCTGGGTCTCTGAATATTGCTTGCACGTTCAAGGGCTTTAGTGGAAAGCTTGCTAGGGTTTTCTTTAAAAATTTTTCTAAATGTCTGTTGAATTAAGTTTTTCATCTTTCAATAATCTTTATTAGCTTTTTCATGAAGCGCTTTAAAGTTTTTGCAGAATCTTTGTCATTAAAAGCTTCAACGATCTCCGAATGCGAGTAACCATCCCAAAAAGTTATTTGATGAAAATCTTCAAGCTTTATTAGCTCTATGGAAGCAGAGTCTGGATTACCTGAATCTATTATATAAATTGAAATTTGTTTTTCATCCAGCTTCATGCCGATGTTTTGATAACTAGAAAAATATGATTTATAAAGATTTTCAACTCTTTGATTGAAGCTAAAAGACGGCATTACACACTTGAATCCAACTGAGTTATTTAGAAGATGCAGAATCCCTCAAATTTTTAATCTTCTCTAAACTAATCCTATCTTTTAAGCTCATCACTAAAGCTGCAATGGATAAAACCAGGATTGCGGTTGCTTCTCCCAACACAACAAAAGCATCCATTTCTTTACTTTGCATAACTATCAGCCTACAAAGTGCTGTAATAGCAATAATGATTGGCAAGGTCACAGGAATTCTGTTGGTGCTGTAAAAAGCTCCAACCATTCCAATGATTTCAACATATATAAATAACATGAATAGATCAGGTAGAGTGATCGCTTTAGCCAAGAACATGTCATATATATATAGGGCTGATGCTATGCAAGTGGCAATGCCAATAATAGCTAAGAGCAATTTCTCACTCGCAATGGTTGTCCAATGCAATCTTTTATCAAGTTGAGATTGTTTATTTTCCATGTCTTAATCATACCAAATGAATCTTGAATTTAAGATATTTTTTAATTTTTTGTTTTTTTCAAGTTAGAATTTTATGAATAAATATTTATTTTTAGTAAGCTAGAATGAGTGAATTAATTTTTAATAGATCTTAAGGATGATACTTACAAACAAAAAAAGAATTGAAAGGTTTGTCAGCAATGGATGGTGGGGAGAAGATACCTTATATTCTATATTTCAAGAGGCTTTGAATGCATGCAGCGATCAGGAAGCCTTAGTTGATCCAGAAAATCGTCTAGTAATTACAGGCGATATTCCTAAGAGATTATCTTTCAAGGAAATCAATGTGATTGTTGAGAAATATGCAGCCATTTTCTATGAAAAAGGTCTTCGGAAGGATGATATTGTTATTATTCAATTGCCCAATGTTGTAGAGCTACCCATGATTTATTTGGCTCTATCAAAACTTGGAATAATCTGTTCCCCTATTCCTATGCAATATGGAGCGTTTGAAATTGCCAGTATTGTCAATGAAACTAATCCAAAAGCTTTTATTAGCATTGCATCATTCAATGGCAAGGCTCATGCCAAAGAATTGATCTCAAGTTTCACCAATGGTGAGATTAAATTTTCATTGGGTGAAGCCGAACACTTCATTGACTTAAATTCATCAGAACCTGGAAGTGAAACAATGAAAAGTCAGCAAGCATATGCACAAGATAATCCCATTTCAGCAAACGATATTTTTACTATTTGCTGGACCTCTGGCACTACAGGAACTCCCAAAGGAGTCCCAAGAAGTCATAACTTGTGGTTGCCAATGGCTAAAGCTGCTGCATTTGTCTCAAATACAGAGGAGGGTGATGCATTGCTCAATCCATTTCCAATGATCAATATGGCCAGCATAGGGGGCTTCTTGTTTAACTGGCTCTTATGCAAGGGAAAACTTGTTCAACATCATCCATTTGACCTCAATGTTTTTTTAAATCAAATTTCCAATGAAAATATTAAATATACAATTGCTCCTCCTGCAATTATGAATATGCTTCTAAATAATCCAGCCATACTTGATCAGCAAGATTTAAGCAGCTTAAGATGTATAGGCTGCGGAGGGGCGCCATTATCAGAGTGGATGGTTAAAACTTTTCAAAACAAGTATGACTTAACAGTTCAAAATATCTTTGGGTCTAATGAGGGAGCAACATTGCTAAGTTCTCGCAATGAAATAGATGATCCAAATTTACGAGCTAAATATTTCCCTCGCTTTGGAGTCGATGGGTTGAATTGGAGTAACCCAGTATCAAAGATTGTTAAAACAAAATTAATCAGTCTGGAGACTAATGAGGAAATATTGGAACCAGGGAAGCCTGGAGAGCTTCTAATTTCAGGAGCGACCGTTTTTGATGGTTATTGGAATGCGCCTGAGGCAAATGCAGAAGTTTTTGATGAGGATGGGTATTTCAGGACCGGTGATTTATTTGAAATTTCTCCAGATGATACTGAGAAAAAATATTATAAATTTTGCGGAAGATGTAAAGACCTTATTATTAGAGGTGGAATGAATATTTCTCCTGAGGAGTTAGATAACCTCCTTAGCTCTCATCCTAAAATGCTCGAGGTCGCAGTAACCGCCTATGATGATGAAATTTTAGGAGAAAAAGTAGGGGTTGTTGCAGTGGTTATCGAAGGCGAGACCCTGACACTGAGCGAGGTGATTGATTTCTTAAAAGATAAACAAATTGCAAAATATAAAATGCCTGAGAAATTGAGAGTGATTGATGTATTACCAAAAAATCCAGTAGGAAAAGTTTTAAGACGTGAGTTAAAAGAGTTATTTGCTTAAGCCTTTCCCACCACAAAGCTAACAACAGTTGTAGCGCTCCCCCCAATATTTAGGGTTGAAATATTTTTTGCACCTTCAATTTGGTAGTCTCCAGCACTATTAGTGCATTGTTTGTAACAATCTAGGAGCATTCTGACACCTGTTGCACCCACTGGATGTCCCAATCCAATTAGACCACCGCTTGCATTAATCGGAATTCTGCCACCAATCTCTATTTCACCAGATTCTATAGCTTTCCAACTCTCACCTGGCTTAGTAATACCAAAATGATCAATTGCCATATATTCAGTTGATGTAAAGCAATCATGGGTCTCAATAGCATCTATATCAGCCACACCTTGCATCCCAGCTCTTTTAAAAGCATCATCAATGGCTTTTTTAACATGAGGAAAAATATAGTCTTTATTCTCGCTAAAATCGATTTTTTCTTGGTAAGTTATGGGGCCCGTTTGATGACCCCAACCTTTGATATAAGGAATAGACTCAAGATCCATTGATCTTGCTTTTGCATATTCTTTGGCTTTTTTTTCACTTGCTAAGAAAATTATTGCAGCACCATCAGTGACTTGGCCACAATCCATCTTTCTTGTCCTGCCCTCAATTACAGGATTAGCATTATCTGATCTTGTAAAAGTATCTAACTCAAAGGTCCAGCCTCGAGTCTGTGAGTTTGGATTTTTTTTAGCATTACCAAAATTGATTTCAGATATTTTTGAAAGATGATCTTCATTGATGCCATATCTTTTGTCATATTCATTGGTAAGCTCACTAAACATATGTGGCCAAGGATACCGAATGCCTTGGCATTCAAAACCTGATCGCATGGCAGGGCCCCCAATATTTTGAGCTGCCTGCTCACCAGGAACATTTCGCATTTGCTCAATGCCTAAGACTGCAGCAAGCTCATATCTACCCGATTCAATTTCAGCACATGCAGCCAACGTAGCAATGCTGCCTGAAGCACAAGCAGCCTCATGCCGAGAGGAGGGTAGTCCAAAAAAATCGGGGTGAGAAGAGACAAAAAAACCACCTAAATGACCTTGATTACAAAATAATTCAGCAGTGAAATTACCAACATGGGCAACATCAATATCTTTGGGCTCTAAATCAGCAGAAGATAATCCTTGTGTAATTGTTTCTTGAAATACATCCAAAAGATCTAATTCATTTCTGTACCAATTTTGAGAAAAGTCAGATTGATAGCCCCCTAAGATGTAGACGCGTTCTTGCATATAGTAATTATATGCATGATTTTCCAACATTCAAAAGAAATGCCTAAGTGAGTAATAATACAAAACTTGTAATAAAATTAAATTAAGGTTTTTATAAAACTCTATGCAAAATAATAAGTTAGTTGATCAATTACGATTACCCGTAATCGTTGCTCCTATGTTCCTAGTTTCTGGACCAGATTTAGTAATTGCTAGTAGTAATGCAGGATTGATTGGGTCTTTTCCAGGACCAAATGCAAGAACGGCTGAGGAGCTTGAAAATTGGATGCATCAAATCAATAATGCTACTTCAAATCCTTGGGCATTTAACATGATCACTCATAAGACCTATGATCGGTTTGCAGATGAATTGGATTTAGTTAAAAAGTTCCAACCAAAAATTGTAATCACTGCCTTAGGCAGTCCCGAAAGAGTAATAGAGGCTGTGCATGAATATGGAGGCAAGGTAATTGCAGATGTAAATAATATTAATTTTGCACGCCGTTGTGCAGAGATGGATGTTGATGGTATGGCTCTTATTTGCCATGGTGCAGGAGGCCACACTGGCCAACTTTCTCCCTTTTCATTTAGTGCTTATGTAAGGGAGTTTTTTGATGGTCTTGTCGTTTTAGCAGGCTCAATTTCTACTGGACAGCATATTAAAGCAGCTCAATTATTAAGCGCAGATCTATGCTACATGGGCACAAGGTTTATTTCAGCTCAAGAAAGCAATGCAGTTGATGAATATAAATCTATGATCATTAATTCAACATACGATGATTTAAGAATGACTAATTTATTCACTGGCGCTCAAGCATATTATTTAAAAGACAGCATTATTAATAATAATTTAGATCCAGATAACTTGCATTCAAATACAGAAGGTTTTAATGTTTCGGCCTCACAAGATAAGATTAAGGCGTGGAAAGATATTTGGTCAGCAGGGCAAGGTGTTGGTTTAATTAAAAATATAGAAAGCGTAGAATCTATAGTAAAAGAACTTGAATCTGAGTTCCTTCAGGGGTAGAGCATGGAAATTAAAAAAACAAATACAATTAAATCATCAATAAAAACTCATAATCATCCTTACTTAAAGGATGCTTGGATACCTAATTATGATGAATATGAGGTTCATGATTTAAATGCATTGGGTGATATTCCTGAGGATATAGAGGGGGCTTACTACAGAAATACTGAAAACCAAGTTCATGAACCCATTGGTCGTTTTCATCCTTTTGATGGAGATGGGATGATCCATTCAATTAATTTTGATAATGCTAAAGCAAATTATGCAAATAAATTTGTTAGAACAGAAGGATTCTTAGTTGAACAAAAAATGGGAAAGTCAATGTGGGCAGGTCTTATGGAAAGGTCTGGCACCTCTATGCTTCCTGGATGGGGGGCACAAGGTGGCATCAAGGACTCTTCATCTACAGACATTATTGTTCATGCAGGAAAGCCGCTTTCAACATTTTATCAATGCGGAGAGGGTTACCAACTGGACCCCTATTCATTAGAAACTCAAAATAAAGCATCATGGGTACCTTCAGGCGGCATATCAGCCCATCCAAAAGTGGATTTAGCAACAGGGGAACTTATGTTTTTTAACTATTCAAAGCATGCCCCATTTTTAAATTATGGAGTGGTTGATAAAAATCAAAAACTTAAACACTTTATTCCAGTTGAGCTTCCAGGCCCAAGACTGCCTCATGACATGGCATTTAGCAAAAATTATTCGATCATTAATGACTTACCTCTTTTTTGGGATCAGGACATGCTTAAGAGAGGTATTCATGCCACCAGAATGCATGACTTGCCTTCAAGATTTGCAGTCATCCCAAGATATGGCAACCCTGAGGATATTCAATGGTTTGAAGCGGATCCAACTTATGTGCTCCATTGGAATAATGCCTATGAGGTTGGCGATGAATTAATTTTAGAGGGATATTTTCAAGAACATCCTTGGCCAGAAAATTATGTTGATGCACCGCCAGGGCTTGAGCGCATGATGGCTTTTTTGGATTTCTCATTATTAAAACCCAGATTACATAGATGGAAATTTAATTTAAAAACTGGAGTTACATCCGAAGAAGATATTTGCGATGAAACAATTGAGTTTGGGGTAATTAATCAGCGTATTGCTGGCCTAGAGCATAGATACACTTACAGCATGGTTCCAACTAAGGGGCGTTTCACTTTTGATGGAATAACCAAACATGATCATCAAAAAAAATCTATGAGTAAATATCTGTTCCCAGAGCATGTGTTTATAAGTGAAGTTAGTTTTGCCCCTAAAATAACTGCAGTTGATGAAGATGATGGATATCTAGTTACTATAAGCAATGATATTAGAGAAAAAAGCTCATCTTGTTTATTGTTTGATGCTAAAAATATTGAGCAGGGTCCAGTTTGCAATATTCCTTTGCCGCATCAGATTTGCTCAGGCACACACGCAACCTGGGCTCAGAAAAGCGATTTAAAATTGTAAATACATGGATCCTGTTTATATTGTTGACTCAATAAGAACGCCTAGAGCTAAAGCTAATCAAAAGGGTGGACTCCATAAGCTGAATCCATATGAATTACTAGACTATTTATATAAAGACTTTGAAAAGAAAAATTTTCTAAATTTGCATTCTATTGATGAGGTTATCTTGGGTTGCGTTACCCAGCATGGCGAGCAGGCCGGTAATATTGCTAAAGCTTCAACCTTGTTCTCTGGATATCCAGATTCTATTTCTGGCCTAACTATTAATAGATTTTGCTCCTCAAGCTTGGACGCAATAAATTTGGGCTGCTTAAAAGTTCAATCTAAGCAAGCAAATAATGTTATTGCAGGCGGGGTAGAAATGATGTCTAGAGTGCCCATGCTTTCTGATGAAGCAGCAATTTGGAATAACATTGAGATAGCTAAAAAAGCAAAGATTTTTTTAATGGGAAGTGGAGCTGATCTGATAGCCACTCTTTTTAATATTTCTAGAGATGATGTGGACAGGCAAGCGCTTAAGTCTCAGCAAAACGCATTAAATGCTCAGAAAAATAATTACTTTAAGTCTATTGTCCCAATAATCAACATGAGCAAATCAATTAAGTGTGTTGAGGATGAATGCATCAGACCAGATACAACCATTGAAAGCTTGGCCTCATTGGATCTAAGTTTTAAAAAACTTGGTGAGCAGGGGGTAGATCAAGCTCAATTAAACTTTTTTCCTAGCTTAAAAGAAATTGTGCATGTTCATACAGCAGGTAATTCTCCTGCAATGGCAGATGCTGCATCCATTACATTACTTTCAAATAAAGAAATTCAAGAAAATGGACAGAAGGCCAGAGCAAAAATTCTTTCTGTCGCTACAGTGAATGATGATCCTCTGTTAGTTTTATCAGGTTGCATGTTAGCTACTCAAGAAATACTTTCACGGAATAATTTAAAAGTGTCAGATGTGGATTTATTCGAAATACACGAAGCTTTTGCATCGACAATGATTCATTGTCAGGAAGAGTTAAAAATTGATGATGATAAATTAAATGTTAATGGTGGCTGCATTGCGCTTGGCCATCCAATGGGAGCCACTGGCTCTATAATGATGTCGACATTAATTGATGAGCTTGAAAGACAAGATCTTTCAACCGGAATTGTTGCAACCAGTGGTGCAGCTGGAGCTGGAACAGCCATTTTAATTGAGAGGATATAAAAAAGCCCCGCTATAAAGCGAGGCTTTTGTGTTATCTATTAAATAGATTAAAAATTGTAATCTAACTTAATAGCAATATTTTTTGGTCTAGCATAGATTGCATCATAAGCTATTCCATCAAGAGCTCCGCCTGATGCAAGTCTTACGAATGTTCTTGCAAGAGGGATAGTTCCACCAACCACCTTAATTCGCTCGTCCGTTAAATTATCACCAATCAACGAAACCCTCCACTTGCCATTAGCACTTGTAAGACCAAGCACCAGTCCAACTTTTGAGTAGCCGCTTTCTTCGATATTTTTATCAAGGTTAGTAGTGATGAAGTACTCTGAAGAATAATCAACGTTTAGATTAGCATCAAAAACCCAGCTATTAGATAAAACAGCATCATATGCAAGCCCAGCATTAGCTGTATCTTCAGGTGCTAAAATGACGCTTGCTCCAGATCTGTCACAGTAAATACCATTTGTAGGAGTTTCTCCATATGCACATTGACTGTTTTTCCAATCAGTGAATTTGTAGTCTAGGCTAGCCATAGAAGCATAAAATTCTAAGCTATCTGTAAGAAGATATCTGCCCTGCATCTCAAACCCATCTAATTCTGCGGCCGACGCATTTCCAACTTTAAAGCCCAGGACACCATCAAACACACTTGTTTGAAGATCATCATATTCAGTTGAAAAGTAGGTGAAATCAAATGAAGCTCTATCAGATTTCATTTTGTATCCCCATTCAATATTGGTAGCGTTCTCTTCTTCAAACTCCCAGCCACCTTCACTAGAAACTAAGGGAGTTCCTGGAATTGAGTTACCACGAATATCAAAGCCTCCAGCTTTTGAGCCTTCAGTATATGAGACATACATCTGTGAATTTTCAGATAGGTCATAGCTTAATCTGACCATGGGATCAAATGAGTTCTCGCTTCTACTGCTAGCTATGCTGTGAGGACCAACATTTAAAACGGCAGCCCATAAAGCAGGCAATAACGGCGAGCCATCAAGAGCTGTTCCAGTTCCATCTAAGGTTAAAGATCTGCTTCCATCTTTGTCCTCGTTTGAATATCTTGCGCCAAGTGTTAATCTCCAATTACCTTCTAGGTTAATATCGGCTTGCCCAAAAACAGAATACATATCAGAGGATTGTGCATACAGCCTGTCCCAATTTGTTCCTGGTAATAATGAAATCGGAGGCCCTGCAAGAGCAAGAAAAGAACCTAATGGAACGTAATCAGTTACATCAACATCAGCAGTTTGGAAGTATGCTCCAACGATATAGTCAACATCTTCTCCACCAGGTGAGGTGTAACGAATTTCTTGAGACCATTGGTCATACTTTTCAGTTTGATTAGTCCCATCTAGAAGTTCAAGACCCACATAGTCAACGTCTAGAACCTCATATGAGTCGTATTCAACATGACCTGTTATCGAAGTAAGAGTTCCGCCACCTTCCATAGGATAGTTAGCAGTCAGAACAAAATTATCCATGGTATTTTGGCTGAAAGTCTCACCACTCGCTCTAACCCAGTCTTCATTAGTTTCCACGGCAATAGGTCCTGCAAACACTAGTCCATAACCATCTTGAGGAGCAAGAGCTTCCATGGCATAGCCTACAGAGTCAAAATCAGCAGTCTCAACTTTAAGGTTGTAATCAACATCACCAGACGTCCAAGCAAGCTGACCTCTGATGTATGTCTCATCTCTTTGTGGCTCAAGTCTTTTCATTTTTGTATTTGTAATCCAACCATCCATTTCTCTTGTTGAAACAGTCAGTCTTCCTAAAAGATTGTCAGATAATGCGCCAGATAAAACTAAAAGTGATTGATCTTCACCATGCTCAGATTCATGAGATGTAGAAAACTTGCCTTCAAATTCTTCAGTTGGTTTTGCTGAAGTAATACTAACAACCCCACCAATTGCATTCTTACCAAATAAAGTAGGTTGTGGACCTCTTAAAACCTCAACTCGCTCTAAGTCAACAAGCGGGGTTCTGGCTAATTGACTTCTAGGATAAACAACACCATCGAAATTCATAGGTACAGATTGTTCAAATCCCTTGTTGGCACCTGACCTAACCCCACGAATAGAAATTGAAGTATCAATTTGTGTTTCTACCACCATAAAGTTTGGAACAGACGCTGAGAGTGATTGAAGATTATCAACACTTCTGTCAGCAATATCTTCTCCAGAAATAGCTGATACGGAAATTGGCACATCTTGAAGGCTCTGCTCCCTAATTTGAGCAGTAACCACAACCTCTTCAAGAACTTGTGTAAAGGCTAAAGGTGCCCAACCAAATAAAATGACCGCAAAGACGGCATTAACAAAACGTTTAGTAAACATAATTTCCCCTATTTAAGTATGTTATTTTTAATAATGATAGCTAAAAGAAAGCAAAATAACTATTTTTTAATAAAATTAAATTCCTTGGAAGATATTGTCTTTAAGGCTATTGACGAATAGCATCAATCATAATCTGCACTTTATTAGGATTGATATTCGGTGTAATTCCATGACCAAGATTAAAAATAAAACCTGGATAGTCATGCATGATGTTGCAGATTTTTTGGGTTTCTTTCCAAATTAACTCATCTGACTTAAGGAGCACTTTTGGATCCAGGTTTCCCTGAATAGCATACTGACTGTTTAAATCTTGAGAAACACTTTTTATATCTTCCTGCCAATGTAGGCTAATGCATGAAATATCTTGAAAAAGTATTTCTTTTAATTTCTTATTTGGTGATTTTTCAAATAAGATAATTGGGATATTCGCAGTAACAGGATCAGCTTTCAAAAGCTTCGTTACAGTTCGAGTGTGTTGAAGAGAAAATTTTTCTAACTCATCGCTAGATAATAAATCTGCCCAGGAATCAAAAATCTGCAGAGCATTCACACCACTCAAAACCTGTTGTCTTAAATATTCATAACAAGCTTGACTGAGAATTTCTAAAAATTCTTGGATCGAATCTGGATGCTCCATCATAAAACTTTTAGTTTTTTTAAAATCTTTTGAGCCTCCACCTTCTATTGAATAAGCTGCCAGTGTCCAGGGGCTGCCGCAAAAACCAATTAGAGGTATACCCTCTGGTAATTGTTTTTTTGTCTCTTCAACCGCTTTAAAAACATAGTTCAGATTTTCCAAATCGAAAGGTATTAATTTTTTTATGTCTTGGGGGGATGAAATTGGGTTACTAAATTTTGGTCCTTCGCCCTCTTGAAAAGCTAGGCCGAGATCTAATGCATCAGGTATTGTAAGAATATCTGAAAAAAGAATAGAGGCATCTAAATCAAATCTATTAATAGGTTGCAATGCAAGTTCTGCACATGTGTGAGGCTGCTTGCACATGTCGAGAAAGTTAGAATAATTCTTTCTAATCTTTTGATATTCAGGCAAATATCTTCCTGCTTGACGCATAAACCATACTGGTGGAATAGAATTAGGCTGGCGATTAAGAGCCTTCAAAAATTTAGAATCTTTCATTTATGAAACGAATTGTATGATACTTTTAGCAGCCTCTCTTCCTTCCCAGATAGCAGTTACAACTAAATCAGACCCTCTGACCATATCTCCACCCGAAAAAATCTTTGGATTAGAAGTCTGAAACTTTAATTCTTGTCCTTCTGGAGCAACCACTAAGCCAGATTTATCAATGTGAATTTTAAAATCATCAAACCAGTTCGCTGGACTAGACCTAAAACCAAAAGCAATTACAACTTCATCAGCAGGATAAATTGTTTCACTGCCTTGAATTGGAACAGGTACCCGTCTTCCATTTTGATCAGGTTCACCTAGTTTAGTTTGTATAGTTTTAATGCCTTCAACCTTTTGGTTGCCAATGATTTCTATTGGTTGGATATTAAATTTAAATATGACACCTTCTTCTTTGGCGTTGACAACTTCTCTTCTGGAGCCAGGCATATTTTCCTCATCTCTTCTGTATAAGCAAGTCACAGATTTTGCTCCTTGTCTTATAGCAGTTCTATTGCAGTCCATTGCAGTATCTCCACCACCCAAGATAACAATATCCTTACCATTCAAATTAATGTAGTCAGATTCTTTTTGTTGAAATTTTAAAAGATGGTTTGTATTTCCGATTAGGTAATCAATTGCTTTGTGTACTTGCGGCAAATCTTCTCCTTTAAATCCTCCCTCCAAGGAAGTGTAGGTTCCCATCCCCAAAAACACCGCATCATACCTCTCATATAAATTTTTGAAAGAAATATCTTTTCCAACTTCTTTATTAAGATGAAATTTAATACCCATTTCTTCAAGCAGTTTTCGACGTCTTCGAACTACGCTTTTTTCAAGCTTAAATTCTGGAATTCCAAATGTCAGCAAGCCACCAATTTCTGGGTGTTTGTCATATACATCACAATTAATTCCAGCTCGTATCAGCACATCTGCGCACCCAATGCCTGCGGGCCCAGCCCCAACAATTGCAACCTTTTTATTAGTCCAAGTCCTACTACTTAGATCTGGCTTCCACCCCATTTCAATTGCAGTATCTGTTATATATTTCTCAATGTTGCCTATACTCACAGCACCAAAACCATCATTAAGAGTGCAAGCTCCTTCACATAATCGGTCTTGAGGACAAACCCGACCACACATCTCTGGCAAAGAATTTGTTTGGTGGCATAAATCGGCTGCCTCCATAATATTGCCATCGTTGACGAGCTTTAACCAATCCGGGATATAGTTATGAACAGGACATTTCCATTCACAGTATGGGTTTCCACAATCTAGGCAACGATGAGATTGATTTGATGCCTCGGATTGATTGTAATCACCGTAAATTTCCACAAAATTAATTTTTCTTTCTTCAATGTTTTTCTTTTTTGGATCATAACGACCAACATCGAGAAACTGAAAATCATTTTTTAGAGGAACATGCTCTACGTACTCTGATCTCGATTTAAAATTTTCAGAAGATTGTATTGTTGATACAGGAATAGTGTTTTGGCTTAAAAGCTCTTTGCGCCATTCATAAAGCATCACTTTTGCTTCTTCCAGATCCGTAATGGGGGCAAATGATTTGGTTTTATATTTTCTGTTCAATCTAATTTTTCCATAAAAATATGGAGAGCGCGGCTGAGTAAAAAGCAACAAACCTTTTTCAATTTGATATTGTTTATTTTTTACGCTCATAAATTTTTTTTTGTTACATCTAGTATGTATGACATAGTATGACATTATTGTGTTAATATTCATAATTCAATGTCGCAACAAAACTCAAATATATCGCTTTACCAAGAATCTCAAGCCAAGGATAACTGTGGCTTTGGGCTTATAGTTAATCGTCATGGAGAGCAAAATAGAGAAGTTGTAAAACGCTCAATTGCTGGCTTAACAAGTATGACGCATAGGGGTGCGATTGGAGCAGATGGCAAAACTGGTGACGGCTGCGGTCTTTTATTTGATTTAAATCAAAAGTTTTTCCATGAAAAAATTAAGAAAGAATTTAAATTTCAATTACCCGAATTATTCGGCATAGCCCAAATTTTTTCATCTGCTGAGCTTAGTAAAGATCTTCCTGCGATTAAAAAAATATTAGAATCTGAAAATTTAATCTTTCAATGTATTCGAAAGGTGCCGATCAATAAGTCTGTTCTCGGTGAAATAGCTCTCGAATCTCTTCCCAAAATTAATCAAATATTTATTACACCAATCTCAAAAGATTTTAATAAAGAGAGGTTTGAGTCATGCCTTCTTCAAGCCAGAAAAAAAATTGAAGAATTACATAACAATGATGAAAAATTATATATTTGTAGCATGTCTAGCCAAACCATTGTTTATAAGGGTTTGATGCTGCCTGATGCAATTAGTAAATTCTATGAAGACTTATCCAAAAAATCTTTTACTGCCAAGATTTGTTTATTCCATCAAAGATTTTCCACAAATACTCAGCCAATGTGGCATTTGGCTCAACCTTTCAGACTGCTAGCTCATAACGGAGAAATAAATGCGATTCGTGGAAATAGAAATTGGGTCAAGGCTCGTGCCTCAAAATTCTCTACCCCCCTCATCCCTGGTATAGGTCAATTCAAATACCTTGTTAATGAAGCAGGATCAGATTCATCCGCTTTGGATAATATGATCGAGTTGCTTGTCAAAGGTGGAATAAACTTCTTTCGATCAATTCGTATGGTATTACCTCCTGCCTGGCAAAATATTCACACCATGGATCCAGAGGTCAGAGCTTTTCATGAATACAATTCTATGCATATGGAAGCATGGGATGGCCCTGCGGGGATTGTTATGTCCGATGGTAGTTGGGCAATCTGTGCGTTAGATAGAAATGGCTTAAGACCAGCTAGATACCAAATACTCATCAATGGAATGATCACAGTAGCATCTGAAACAGGCATTTATCCAGTTGAGGATGAAGAAATTCTTCAAAAAGGACGGTTAAGCCCAGGCGGGATTTTTGCAGTAAATACTGAGTCTGGTGAAATCCTAGATCAAAGGATGGTTGATGATCAATTAAAACAAAGAAAGCCTTACCGAGAGTGGTTAAAAAAATCTGCCATTTATCTTGAGTCCTCTTTAGATGCATTTGAGGGTCCAGGAATCAAAAAAATTCCACACTCTGAATTTATAAAATCATCAAAGCTATTTTCTTTGTTTAATGAAGAGAGAGTGTCTGTTATAAAACCACTTGCCCTTGATGGTATTGAAGGTACTGGTTCGATGGGCGATGACACAGCCTTGGCAGTGCTAAGCTCAATGCCAAGATCTATATATGATTTTTTTAGGCAACAATTTGCACAGGTAACGAATCCGCCAATTGACTCTTTAAGAGAATCAAGCGTTATGTCCCTGGAGGCATGCTTTGGGCCTGAGTTAAATATTTTTGAAGAATCAAAAGATCATGCCAAAAGAATTGTAACCACATCACCAGTTCTTTCACATAAAAAACTTTTAGCCTTACTAAAAAACCCTTATTTTTCATCTAAAAATTTTGATCTGCAGTATTCAATGCAATCAAACCTTAAGGATGCTTTGCATGCATTAACAAAAAAAGTTGTAGCTGCTGTGCAAAAAGGTGAAGTAATCATCCATTTAAATGAGAAATTACCTGATAATAATAAGCTATCAATTAATGCTTTACTTGCAGTTGGTTGCATACATCAGGAACTTGTTAAGCTTGGCTTGAGATCTGACGCTAACTTAATCGTGAGCTCTGCCACAGCTAGAGACACTCATCAAATAGCATGCTTATTAAGTTTTGGAGCCACCGCAGTTTTTCCATGGCTGGCTTTTCAAACTATATTAGATTTAACTCATCGCAAGGAACTAAAAGGTAGTCCAACAGCTAATTGTGCTCGATATCGAAAAGGTATCAATAAGGGGCTTTTAAAAATTATTTCTAAAATTGGTATCTCTACAATTTCTAGCTATCGAGGCTCTCAATTGCATGAAATTGTTGGCTTAAACTCAGATGTTGTTGATTTATCTTTTACTAATACTGTGAGCAGGGTAGGCGGAAAAACCTTCGATGATCTAGATGCTGAAATGCGATCTTTGAACAAATATGCGAATTCTAATGTAAGTGAAATTGGCCTTGGAGGATTATTAAAATTTGTTCATGGTGGGGAATATCACGCCTATAACCCTGAGGTTGTAAAAAAACTTCAAGAAGCAGTTAGCTCAGGCTCGCAACAATCTTATGAAGATTACGCTAGCCTTGTGAATGAAAGAGATCCCGCAATGCTTAGAGATTTGATGGAGTTGAGATTTCCCTCTAAACCAAAAAAGGTTGAGCCCTATGATACAAAAGAGCTACTAAAAAAGTTTGATTCTGCAGGTATGAGTCTTGGTGCCTTATCTCCAGATGCTCATGAAACTCTAGCCGAAGCGATGAATAGCATGGGTGCAAGATCAAATTCTGGAGAGGGTGGAGAGGCCAAAGAGAGATATGGGACCTCAAAGATGTCAAAAATAAAACAAGTAGCTTCAGGTCGATTTGGTGTAACGCCTGAATATTTAGTGAATGCTGAGGTATTGCAAATAAAAATAGCGCAGGGCGCAAAACCAGGCGAGGGCGGACAACTTCCTGGAGCTAAAGTAAATGGGTTAATTGCAAAACTGAGATATTCAACCCCTGGAATTACCTTAATATCCCCACCACCGCATCATGATATTTATTCTATTGAGGACTTGGCTCAATTAATCTTTGATCTAAAGCAGGTAAATTCAAAAGCATTGGTTTCTGTGAAGTTAGTTTCTGAGCCAGGGGTTGGAACAATTGCTGCCGGTGTTGCTAAGGCTTATGCAGATTTAATCACTATTTCTGGTCATGACGGTGGAACGGGTGCAAGTCCTTTATCTTCAATTCGTTATGCGGGCTCTCCGTGGGAATTAGGTCTTTCTGAGGCTCATCAAGCTCTTAGGGCTAGCAATTTAAGGCATAAAGTGAGATTGCAAGCTGATGGTGGTTTAAAAACTGGATTGGATGTAGTCAAAGCTGCAATTCTTGGAGCGGAATCATTTGGTTTTGGAACTGGGCCAATGATTGCAATGGGCTGTAAATATTTAAGAATTTGCCATCTAAATAATTGTGCTACTGGCGTGGCAACTCAAAGAAGAGATATTATTGATCATCACTTCATTGGCGAGAAAGAAAGAGTCGTTAATTATTTCTCTTTTATAGCAAAGGAAGTGCAAGAAATTTTAATTAAATTAGGGGTACCTAACCTTGAATCCATTATTGGCCAAACACAGTACCTGAAAGATATTACTCAAGAAAATCCCTCAACAAAAAACATAGATCTCTCTCCAATTTTATACTCTGATAAAAAATCCACTGCTCCGCATTACTGTAATACTTCTTCAAATGATCCATGGGATAAAGGCAATTTAAATGCAAAGATTCTTCAAGACATTAGATCTTCAATTGCTCAAGATCAAAAATCCTATTTTCATTATAAGATTTCAAATCGTGATAGGTCTGTTGGAGCGCAGGCTTCTGGTTTCATTGCTTCTTTATTTGGTGAGAAAGGGCTGAAGCATAATCAAACTCTTAACTTTACTGGATCTGCAGGTCAAAGCTTTGGTGTATGGAATGCTGCTGGACTAACTTTAAATTTAGATGGTGATGCAAACGATTATGTGGGCAAAGGCATGAATGGAGGCAAGATTGTAATTTCAAGTTCTGCTGATTATGCATCTCAAACAGCTCCCACCGTTTTAGTTGGTAACACAGCATTATATGGCGCTACAGGCGGGGAGCTTTATGTTGGTGGATGCGTAGGTGAAAGATTTGCTGTTCGAAATTCTGGAGCTTCCGCTGTTATTGAAGGTGCTGGAGATCATTGTTGTGAATATATGACAGGCGGACATGTAACAGTTTTAGGCAGTGTCGGTGCTAATTTTGGAGCAGGCATGACTGGAGGTTTTGCATATGTGCTTGATACTGATAGAAGGTTCTTTGATCAATGCAACAGAAGCCTAATTAACTTAGATAGAATTGTTAGTGAAGAAATGGAATCTCATAGGAAGTTTTTAAAACAAATCCTTGCGCGTCATATCAAAGAAACTAAAAGCGAAAGAGCCAAGCTCATTTTAGATGAATTCGATAGATTTGAGCCATCATTTTGGCTAGTATCACCTGCAGCTTTAAATATCCAAGATCTGTTGAAAGCAACTACAGCTAACGCAGCCTAGGTTAGTCTTTTAGCCCTTTTGAAAGGTTTTTTGCTTCAAATGAACTGATTACTATTGCATTTGATAATTTATTTAGAAGTACAAGATTCAATTTACCTTTTTTAATTTTTTTATCTCTAAAAATAAAGGGTTTTAATTCTCCATACTTATATTGTTTAAGAGATAGATCAAATCCATATTTTTCTAATAAAGCAATGATTTCTTGGAGTTCTTTTTTAGAAATTAGATCTTCTAAATATGAAATCTTAGAGGCAATCTTCATTCCTTTAGCAACAGCTTCTCCATGAAGAATTTTTTTATATTTACCATGTGCTTCAATAGCATGCCCAAACGTATGACCAAAATTTAAAATTGCACGGATACCATTTTCTCTCTCATCTTTTGAGACAATCTTTGCCTTAGTTTGGATTGATAGATAAATTATCTCTTCGATGAGGTGAGGATCCATCGACAATATTTCATCAGCATGCAACCTGAGTAATGAAAAGAGAGGTTTATTTTGAATGAGAGCATATTTGATAACTTCTGCTAATCCGGCCTTGAATTCTCTAGTGGGAAGATTCTTAAGCACTGATGTTTCTATGATTACACCTTTTGGGTTATAAAATGCCCCAACAAGATTTTTACCGGCTGTAATATTAATTGCAGTCTTGCCGCCCACCGAAGAATCCACCTGAGCAAGGAGGGTAGTAGGTACTTGTATGAATTGAATGCCTCTTAAGTAAGAGCTCGCAACATAACCAGAAATATCTCCAACAACTCCACCACCCACAGCCATTATCAAATCTGTTCTATCAAAATTATTATTTGCTAAAAAATTTAATATTCTCTGAAAGTTTTGAATGGATTTAGCTTGCTCTCCATGTTTCAGGATAATTTTAAAAACTTTTGTTGATGGCTTGCAGACAGCAACCACTTTGTTAAGGATGTTTACCGGAACTCCATCATCTGAAATAACGAGAGTTTTTCTATGTTCTTTAAGAAGCGGAGCTAGATTTTTTTTAGAAATAGCTGCTTTGCTGATTACAATTTTGTATCTATTGTTTTTTTGCCCTGCAAATAGCTCTTTAGCCATAATTTTTTACGAGCTTCACAATTTCGTTTGCAACTTCTGAGCCGCTTTTATTTTCGGTATTAATTATATGATCTGAGACTTCCTCATAGAAAGCTTGCCTTGATTGCTGGAGGTCTGCCAATACTTTTTCAGGGTCTTTGCCTTTGAGTAATGGCCTATCCTTATCTTTCATTGTTCTCTCAACTTGAGTATTTAATGGGGTATGCAGATAGAATACTGTGCCTCTTGAGGCCAAAAGCTCTCTATTCTCTTCTTCGATAACGATACCTCCACCTGTTGCAAGAACAATTGAATTTAATGCAACCATTTCTTTTAAGGTGGCAGTTTCCCTTTTCCTAAAACCTACTTCACCCTCTATGTCAAAGATCCAATCTATGGTTACGCCTGTGCTTTCTTCAATCTTTGCATCAGTATCATGAAAATCTAAAAAAAGCTCACCCGCCACTATCTTGCCAACAGTAGTTTTTCCTGACCCCATGGGTCCAACAATAAAAATATTCATACTTAGTTTTTTAAGTTGCTGATTCTATCATTTATAGGGGTAAAATAATTCTAATTCATGCATCAAAATATTTCAGAGTTACACTTAAAATTATCACTATTTAATTTGTATGTTTATTAGATTGATAAATTTGACATTATCGGTTGCCCTGATTGGGACACTTTCATCAATATTGGTAATCGGAGTAGGATATCTTTTTATTAAACCAAGCCTTCCTGAAATTGATTTAGTGGATGAAGATGTTTTGCAAATACCGCTAAAGATCTTTACTTCGGATGGAGTGCTTGTTGGAGAGTTTGGCGATCAAAAGAGAAGAACGATTGAGTATGAGGACATACCGCTTAATCTTAAAAATGCATTTTTAGCAGCTGAAGACGATCAATTTTTTCAGCATGATGGTATCAGAATTTCATCACTAATTAGAGCTGTTTATCAAATGCTTCAATCTGGAGAAATTGTAAGTGGTGGTGGCACAATAACAATGCAGGTTGTTAGAGGCTACCTATTATCCCGAGAGCAAAAAATACTTCGAAAGATTAAAGAGATTTATTTAGCCTTTGAGCTAGAAAGCAACGCAAGCAAGGAAGAGATTTTTTCTTTGTATTTAAATACGATCTTTTTAGGCAATAGATCCTATGGAGTCGAGGCTGCAGCAAATAAATATTTTTCTAAATCTATTAGTGAAC
>JADHNV010000008.1 GCA_016779285.1 SAR86 cluster bacterium | reverse complement strand
CTCAAAGCGTGCGAGCCATGGTTTTTGATGAAGAAGGCCAGCTTATTGCAAAAAGTAAAGTTGAAATTGAGCCTTATTTTTCTATTCAGAAAGGATGGGCAGAGCAGCATGCAGATTATTTTTGGGATTCCCTTTGTCACGCTTGCCAAGAACTATGGCCAAAGCTGTCCATACCTAAGGAATCTATTGCAGCTGTTTCGGTCACTACCCAGCGCGCAACCATAGTCCCGATGGACAGGGACAATCAACCCTTGCGACCTGCCATTAGCTGGTTAGATCAGCGACAAGTAGAAACAAAACCTAAACTAGGAAAAATAGAATCAGCTTTAATGAGCTTGATTAGAGCCAAGCCATTAGTGGATTTAATGCACGCACAAGCTGAAGCCAATTGGATTGAGCAAAATGAGCCTGAGATTTGGAAGCAGATCCATAAATTCTTGCTTCTATCTGGATATCACAATTATAAACTCACTGGTCAATACAATGATGCTATTGCTAGCACTGTGGGATTTGTTCCATTTGAATATAAGACTCAACAATGGGCAGAGCAAAAAGACTGGAAGTGGCGTGCTATGCCAATTCGTTCAGAAATGTTACCAGAGGTTTTACCGGCGGGATCAGTGCTAGGAGAAATTACTGAAGCTGCGGCTGAAGAAACTGGAATTCCTCAAGGACTCCCATTGATTGCCAGTGGCTCAGATAAAGCTTGTGAGGTTTTGGGAACTGGCTGTATCGATAATGAAACAGGCAGCTTGAGCTATGGAAGCCTTGCTACTCTTAATATTACTTCTGATAAATACATTGAAGCTATTCCTTTTTATCCAGCATATCCAGGCGTTATACCCAATACATTTAATATTGAAATGATGGTTCAACGCGGATACTGGATGGTCAGCTGGTTTAAAAAAGAGTTTGGACTGCATGAAGAGCAATTAGCAGCCAATCAAAACCTTCAGCCAGAGATGTTATTTGATGAATTGCTGAGCAAAGTCCCTGCTGGCTCTGATGGATTAATGCTTCAGCCATATTGGTCACCCTCAAATGGCGATGGGCCAGAAACTCGTGGAGCTATTATTGGCTTTAATGAAGACCATACGAGGGCGCATCTTTATCGCGCAATGATTGAAGGACTGACCTATGCATTAAGGGAAAGCAAAGAACTCTTAGAAAAGCGAAGTAAGAAAACTATCTCTCGGTTGGTTGTATCTGGTGGCGGATCTCAAAGTGACGAAGTTATGCAAATCACTGCTGATATTTTTGGCATGACTGTTTTTCGTCCGCATACTTTTGAAAC
Source organism: SAR86 cluster bacterium (assembly GCA_016779285.1). GTDB lineage: Bacteria > Pseudomonadota > Gammaproteobacteria > Magnimaribacterales > D2472 > D2472. The sequence continues at coordinate 19,033 of JADHNV010000008.1, read as the reverse complement.
GTCTTCTTTAGGAGCTGCTATCGCTAGCGCTGTTGGGATTGGCTTGTATTCAGATTTCTCTTCTGCAGTTGAAAAGATGACCCATCCAGGTGATAGATTTCATCCTATAGATGCCAATAAAGAAATTTATAATGATCTGTATCACAAAGTCTATAAAAAGATGTATGGCAACCTCAAACCCAGTTATGAGGCAATATGGTCAATTACAAACAGATCTTAAATTATATTTTCTTGACTTGGGATTAGTTTGAACTGTTAGACTTACTTTTATTTATTTATTTATTTATTTATTTATTTATTTATTTATTTATTTATTTATTTATTTATTTAGGAGAAAAAATGCCAGAGATGTCACTTTATGGTTGGTTTCATACTTTTATGGGAATTTTTGCATTATTAAGCGGGTTCTATTCTTTGGTTAAATATAAAATTATCGATTCTCAGAATGTATCTGCAAAAATCTTTTTAATTTGTACATTAATTGCAGCAGTCACTGCTCTTACTTTGTATAAGCAGGGCGGATTTGGAGTGGGCCACATGCTTGCTGTTCTAACATTGTTAGCATTAATTATCGGTAGGATTAATGAAAAAGGTTTATTTTTTGGATGGTTAGCACCATATTTTCAAACTCTTTGCTATACCTCGCTCTTTTTGTTTCACGCTATTCCAGCTATCACGGATGGATTGAGACGTCTACCAGTTGGCGATCCTGTAATAACAACATTAACGGATCCTCTTTTGATGGGTTTTTACGCAGCATTCTTTTTAATTTACATGGTAGTGCTAGTGATGCAAATGTTATGGATCAAGAGGAATGTTTAATTAGAAATAGTGGCGATTATTGACTCTACAAAAATAAGATAAACTGTGCTGAAAGCCTTTCAATCTGCGCAAGGAAATTCATGAAGAAAATACTCACGGGTCTTTTAGTTGCTCTTTTAGTTCTATGGATTACATATTTTGTTCAAACATATAACCTTAAAACATTAACAGCATCCGACCTTCCTGCCGAAGGTTCTTGGGCCTCATTAAAAGAAGGCAATCTGTATTACCGCTGGTATTATCCTGATACCGAAATTGCAAAAAAAGAAACAGTCGTTTTGGTGCATGGATTTTCTACTCCTCACTTTGTCTGGGATGGAATGAAGGGTTTTTTGTTGGATGCCGGTTACTCAATCCTGGTGTTTGATCATTATGGTCGAGGATATTCAGAGAGACCAAAAATTAAATATACCAAAGATGTTTTTGTTCAATCTCTTAAAGGTTTATTGGATACCCAGGGAATTTCTGATCAGGTTCATTTAGTGGGCTATTCAATGGGCGGGCCTATAGTTGGGCACTTTACCAATGAGTTTCCTGACATGGTTAAAAGCATGTCTTTGATTGCTCCAGCAGGGTTTATGGTTGAAAACCCAACCAAGGATTGGTGGATCATGAAACCTTTAATCGGAGAGTGGGTTCTAAATGTATTTGGTTCAAGGTTGGTCTTTCAAGGAAACGAAGAGAATGATGAGCCGCCCAGAGAAGATCCATTGGCTTTATCAAAAAAAGATTTTATTAACAAAGCAGGAATACAGATGCAATACCAGGGCTTCATCCACGCTTTGCTATCAACAGCCCGCAATTTTAATTTATTTAGCACTCAAGAAATGTTTGCCGAAGTAGGAAATTTGAACAAGCCAACTCTGACTATCTGGGGAACAGATGATGGTGTTGTTCCATTTAAAGGCAGTGAAGAGCTCATGCTTTGTATTCCTCAATCTCAGTTACTCGTATTGAAGGGTGGCAAGCATGATATTACTTATGCTGAGCCTTCATTCGTTGGCGTAGCTATTCGTGATTTTTTAATGAACCTGGCTATGGCTGAAGCTTAGCAATACTTTTTTTTATTAATGCTTTTTTGCTTTCCGCATCCGAAATCTTTGCTTTTTCTTTCTCCACAACTGCAGGAGGAGCCTTGGAAGTAAATTGCTCATTAGCAAGTTTAGAGCCAATAATTTTAAGGTCATTCTCTACATCTGCTAGCTCTTTTTGAAGTCGTGTCATTTCTTCTTCAGGATCAATCAATCCCTCCAACGGAATGATTAGTTTGTATCCATTCATGATTTTTTCAATTGCTTCTGTTGGAATCTTGTCGGTAAATTCAACCCCATCTAATTTTGCAATTCTAGTAATCAGTGCTTTATTTTCACTAATAACAGATTGCATTTCAGCGTTGAGATCATTTGAAATAATGAGATTCAGGGCCTCATTTTTAATATTTTTATTTTCTGCTCTAATTACCCTGATTGCAGAAATAATGCTAATAATTTCATCTAATTGCTTTTCTGTTTTTTTATTGGATGCTCGTGCATGCGCAAAACCACTTTCAACCATAAACCCTAATTTCTCCTCCTTTGCTAAATCGGCTAATTTAGAAGATAGTTCCTCGGTAATAAATGGCATGAATGGATGCAGCAATTCAAGGATGCTATAGAAGTTTGTTATTAAATTTCTAATTAAATTATTTATTTGGTTAGCATCCTCGGAGTCTTGGATGGCAACTTTGTTAAATTCTATATACCAATCACAGAAACTCGACCATACCAATTCATAAATCTCTGCTGAAGCTAAATCAAATCGATATTGTTTGATATGCATTTGACAATTTTCAGCAGTTTGATAAATTTTTGAGCCCATCCAGTCGGATAAAATATCTTTTGAGTTACCATCTGGTTGATAATTATGATTGGTAATTTGCATTTCAATAAACCTGAAAGCATTCCAAATTTTGTTACAGAAGTTTCTATAGCCTTTGATTCTACCTATATCAAAATTAATATCTCTACCTGGAGAGGCAAGAGAATAGAAAGTGTATCTCAATGCATCAGTACCATAACTTTCAATACCCTCGGGAAACTGTTTTTTTGTTTGTTTAATAATTTTTTCTTTGAGCTGAGGCTGCATCAAGCCTTCGGTTCTTTTTGCGAGAAGATCATCTAAAGAAACACCATCAATGAGATCAATTGGATCAAGGATATTTCCTTTTGACTTAGACATCTTTTGCCCATTTTCATCCTTAATAAGACCAGTTATGTAAACTTCTTTAAATGGAACTTCTTTCATGAAATGTTTAGTCATCATGATCATTCTGGCGACCCAAAAAAAGATAATATCAAAACCAGTTACCAGGGTAGTGGTTGGATGAAAAAGTTTTAATTTTTCATTTTTTTCAGGCCAACCCATGGTGGCAAATGTCCACAGACTTGATGAAAACCATGTATCCAAGACATCATCCTCTTGGCGTAGACCGCCTTTAAGGCCATGCTTTTTCCTGACATCTGATTCAGAAAAGCCTGCATAAGGAGTATTTGATTCATCAAACCAAATTGGAATTCTATGCCCCCACCAAAGCTGTCTGCTAATGCACCAGTCTTGGATGTTATCCATCCATTGGAAATAAGTTTTCTCCCAATTGGCAGGCACAAATTGTATTTCTTTAGATTTAACAGCTTCAATGGCGGGCTTGGCAAGAGTTTTGGCATCTACATACCATTGATCTGTTAATAGAGGTTCAAGAATTTGATCAGATCTATCTCCATAGGGCAGTGTGCTTTCGTATTCCTTTTCAGATACTAGAAGCTTTTCTGTATGCAAGTCCTCAAGAAGCACTTTTCGAGCCTTGAATCTATCCATGCCATGGAATTTTTTAGGAGCAATACCAATAATTTCAACAGCTTTATTGAGAATTGAAATTGGAGCAAATGCGCTTTCATCTCCAGTATGGCATTGCAAGTTGCCATCCATATGAAGCCCATGTCGTTTGCCTAACTCATAATCATTAAAATCATGACCAGGAGTTATCTTGACAACACCTGTTCCAAAATCTGAATCCACATAGTCATCAGCAACAATGGGGATCAATCTATTGCAAAGCGGAATCTCTGCATTTTTACCTACTAGATGAGCAAATCTTATATCATCTGGATTAACTGCAAGAGCCATATCTCCCAAAAGTGTTTCAGGTCTGGTGGTGGCAACAGTTACAAACTCATCAGTTTCATGGAGCGGATACTTTATTTCCCAGATTTTAATTGTTAGATCTTTGTTGACCACTTCAAGATCAGATAGTGAGGTCTCTAGCACAGGATCCCAATTAACAAGGCGCTTACCCTGATAAATTAGGCCTTCCTCAAACAATTGAATAAACGCACTTATAACTGCGTGCTGGTATTCATCATCAAGAGTGAATCTTTCAGTGCTCCAATCCAGACTTGATCCTAAGCGCCTAAGCTGAGAGGTAATTTTATTGCCTGAGTATTTCTTCCAATTCCAAACTTCTTTTTCAAAGGCTTCCCTGCCAATGTCATCCTTTGATTTACCCTGGGCATTTAAACGTCTTTCGACCACCATTTCAGTGGCGATACCAGCATGATCTGTTCCAACTTGCCATAAGGTGTTTTTACCAGACATTCGATGGTATCGAATTAAGCAATCCATGATGGCATTTTGAAACCCATGACCCATGTGCAAGGTTCCGGTCACATTTGGAGGAGGAATGGCCAATGAATAAGCGTCTGATCCATTTCCTGGTTTAAACAGACCAGAGCTTTCCCATTCTTGATAGAGTTTTTGCTCTATTTCAGATGGGTCATATGGCTTCTTATCCATCACCTATAAAGATTTGAAAAAGTCTTATAAATTTCCATTTAAAATTAATTCAGCCAACAATGGAACTGGTCTACCAGTAGCTCCTTTTTTAGCACCGCCGTTCCAAGCACTTGCTGCAATATCCATGTGAGCCCATTTAAAATCTTGTGTAAAGTTGGACAAGAAAGAGGCAGCATGTATGGTTCCAGCCTCTCTTCCACCTCCAATGTTTGCAAGGTCTGCAAACTTTGTTTTAGTGCAATGTGCATATTCTTCCCAAAGTGGCAGTTGCCAAGCTCTGTCACCAGATTTTTCTCCAGCTGCTAGAATTTTGTCAGCAAGAGGTTGGTTATTAGCCATAACACCAGTAGCTGGACTACCCAGGGCAACCACCACAGCACCGGTTAAGGTTGCCATATCAATTACATGACTGGGTTTAAATCGCTTTGAGTAAGTCAGCGCATCACATAGAACCAATCTACCTTCAGCATCAGTATTTAAAATCTCGATGGTTTGACCTGACATGGAAGTAACCACATCACCAGGTTTAGTTGCCCGAGCAGAGGGCATATTCTCAGCACAAACTAACAAACCAATAACATTTACTTTGGCTTTCAGTCTGGCGAGGGTTTGCATAATTCCAAATACGGATGCTGCACCACACATATCCCACTTCATTTCGTCCATGGCAGAGCTGGGTTTAAGTGAGATTCCACCTGTGTCAAAAGTAATACCTTTTCCTACCAAGACAATAGGCTGCTTATTTTTTTCACCGCCTCTGTATTCAATGGTCATCATTCTTGGTGGCTCATCACTACCTTTAGCAACCGAAAGATAAGAACCCATTTTTAACCTAGCAAGGTCTTTCTCATTCAAGCTTGAAACTTTTAAGCTGGGGAAATCTTTTTTAAGCGCTTTAGTTTTACGTTCAATAATCCTTGGTGTGCAATGATTTGCAGGTAAATCGCCAAGATGTTTTGTAGCATTCATCCCCTCGCCAACAGCGTGGCCAAGTTTTACAGCCGCTTTTACTGATCTAAGTTTTGCTGGAGTGAGTCCAGAAAATAAAACGACACCTTTTTTGACTGTGACAGGTTTCGCAGTCTTGTTTTTTGTTGCATTAAAAGTATAAGCTGCAGACTCAAAAGTTCTAGCTGCAACTTCGGCAGCCCAAACCATATCAAAATCTTTTGAAGTAGTTGAGCTCATGAGATATGCAAAATCTTTTGCCTTGGCTGATTTAACTAGGCTGATAATCTCTTCATAGTAACGTAGCACCAGATAACTTGCTGCCTTAGCATCTGGCTCTTTAATTAGAAGAATATTTTTAGCTGCTACCTTAGTAGGGGCAGGGAGGAAAATAGATTTCCTTGACCCATTATTAATTTCTTTAATTGACTCTTGGACCAACGATTGCGTTATTGATTGCAGTCCCTTGAGCTCCGCTGCTGCAGATGTTTTTTTATTTACTGCAATAATTAAAAGATCTGTTTTAACTTTTAAAAGATCCGCTGAATTAATATTGTTTGCTGTTAGACTTGATAAGACTTTGTAAGTCATAAACCGTACTCCTGATAAAAATTACTGATAAGATATTTATTGTAATGCATCAAGATCGCTAAAGGCATGTATAAAAAGAATATTCTTGCAATTCATTTAAATTCTCAAATTTTTAAAGGTTTTACTGCAATATTATTAATCCTGACCGCATTAATTTTTTCTTCTAGGCTTGTTGGTTATTTTGAACAAGCTGCAGCAGGCAGTTTAAATCCAGATATCATTTTTTCTGTAATTTTTCTTAGATTGCCAGATTTTTTGGCATTGCTCATACCCTTTGCTTTTTTTTTAAGTCTTTTATTGGTTGTATCTGAGCTCTATCAATCTAATGGAATCTATGCTTATTTTTCTGCCGGCGTATCCCGATTAAGGCTGCTCAAACATGTCATGCCATTTTTTTTTATTATTTTGATAGCTTGCTCGCTGATCAGTGTTTACTTAGCTCCATATGGAAAGGCTCTTTCTAAAAGTTTAATAGCTGAGCAGTCTTATAAAGATAAGCTTGAAATGTTCCAACCCAGATCATTGATCAATCTCGATGAAGCTGGTAGTTATCTTTATTTTGATGCTTACGATGGCAAGCGAATGACCGGAGTAACATTTTTTGTAAAAGATGATCCTTCTTTATCAATTATCAAGGCAGAACTACTTGAAATCTCAAATCAGGACAATAATATGATTTTAGATTTTAAGAATGGATCTATTTATCCTGACTTGAACAGTGATAATAAAATAGATGCCTCCTTCAAAAAGTTAACCCATGCTATCGAAGTTGGCCAGACATCAAGTAAATCATTTACTCTTTCAAAGTTGCTCGACTACAAAAAACAATCTAATTTTATTGAAAACCAATGGAATGCAAGCATTCCAACAATGCTTATAGCATTGGTATTACTTAGTTTTGTCTTTGGCAAAGAAAATCCTAGATCGGGGAGGGAAGGCAGCCTTGTTACAGGCGTATTAATTTATATTTTTTATCTAAGTGTTTTGGTTGCATTTAGAGAAAGTTATTCAGGCAACTCAAATTTCTTTTATTACTTCCTATGGCCTGTGCATTTAGCATTTTTATCTTTTGGCGCCCTCTTTTTTTGGTTTGATGGAAGGGTCTCGTTAAAAAGTTTTTTTTCTAATTCAAGAATGAAAACGATTTCAATTATCTTTTTAATTTTTATTTTATTAGCCTGGCTCAGTTCGTGATGAACAATATTCTTACTATCTATTCCAGACATCTTGTCAAAAGAACTTTTCTAATTTCAGCATTAGTCTGGATAGTCATGCTATTTCTTGATCTCTCCGTCACCTTGGTAATGGAGCTTGAGAATTTAGCAGATGATAATGGCTTTTTTTCAATTTTTAATGTCGTGCTGTATGAGCAATTGCATAAAGGAATGCAATACCTTGAAAGCTCTATGCTAATAGGTACATTGATAGCGCTATCAATATTTAATCAGCAGGGTAATTTAGTTTTTTTACGCTCTGCTGGATTTTCACCTCTTAAAATTGTTTTGGTATCAGGGATAGGGCCAATCATATTATCACTAGCTTTAATTTTTTTTGACGAAACATTATTCTTGGACTTATCAAAACAATCTAAAACAATGAATCAACTCGCTGAATCCTCCGAGGTATTTCAATGGGAAATAACTGAAAAAAATTTAATTGGCTTAAGACGCCTAGATAATAATAAGGTTCAGGATATTCAAATTATAGACTTCAATGATAATCAAAGTATTGCCTCAACTTCTGCTTATCAGGAGGGAAAATTGGATAAGGGTCAATTAATAATTCAAGGCTCTACTACCAAGCAAAGCTTTAATTTCTCTGCATCATTTCTGCTATCAAATAATACCCTAGAAACCCTTTCCTTGGCTTCGTTGCTTAATTTAAAAAGAACTTATCAGCTTGATAAAGATTTACAAAAAATTAATTCATTGATATATGCAAGAGTGCTTTTACCAGTCTCAATTATTGCAATAATTTTTTTAGCAGGCAGCTTGATGTTTGATTCTTTGCGCTCAGGAGGAGTGGGTCGACAAATAATTATAGGTATCTCGCTTGGTCTTATTTATGACTTAATAAAAGATTTAAGCATTGCATCATTCTTAACTTATCAATGGCCAATATTAATTGCACATCTTGTACCTATTATGATTTTAATTGGGATTGGTGCTTATAAATTTCAAAGAATCTAGCTAAACTTTTTCTAGCCTGGTTCTTGAAAGGACATCATTTACTGCAAGTTTCTTTTTATCTGCGTAAATAAGAAATAGAGGTATCCCCAGAAGTGCCAATGTCCCACAATTTACCAAATACCTCAAAAATGTTTGTTTTAGACTAATCGGACCAGAATTTGTATCAGCATTAACAATTTTAAATTTCCAAACCTGCATACCAAGAGTTTGACCATTTCTGATCCAAAAAAAGGCAAAAAACAACCATCCACTTACGAAGACTAGCAAGGCTCCTATGGCTGGATGCAAAGTTTCACCTCCATTCAACAAAACCGCAAAAGAACCCACCAGAAACCAAACCCCAAGAAGTAAAAAAAGGTCATAGACAGAAGCTATGATTCTTCGAAAGGGGCTCACAAAGGGTGTTTTATCCATTAGTTTGATATAGTATTCTCTTAAATCATAACTCAAATAATATGAACACAAGTAATACTTTTTTTGGGCATCCTATTGGATTAAGAACACTTTTTTTAACTGAAATGTGGGAGCGCATGTCTTATTATGGAATGCGCGCCTTATTGGTTTTGTATATGACGGGTGCTGTCACTGGTTTTAATCCTGGTTTGGGTTGGTCCCAAGTTGAATCCCAAGCAATCTATGGTATTTATTCTGGGATGGTTTATTTTATGGTCGTTCCGGGGGGATGGATTGCAGATAATATTTTAGGTCACCAAAAAGCAGTATTAATAGGAGCTTTAATTATTGCTTTAGGCCATTTTACTTTAGCTATTCCTATTGAGCAGACATTTTTCTTGGGTTTAATTTTTGTTGTATTGGGTACAGGCCTTCTTAAAGGTAACATTTCTACCATTGTAGGTCAGCTCTATGATGGTCAAGATGATCGGAGAGATTCTGGCTATACGATTTTTTACATGTCTATTAATATAGGCTCAACTTTAGGATTTTTAATCTGCTCGTATTTGGGTGAAAAGATTGGCTGGCATTGGGGTTTTGGCGCTGCGGGTATAGGTATGACTTTTGGTGTAATTCAATATATCCAGCATAGGCACTTATTAGGAGATGCTGGCATGCATCCTAATGATATGTCAGATGAAAAACGTAAGAAATATTCGAATTACTTAAAATTTTCTCTTGTAGCTATGTTTATGGTTATAGGGGCAGGTCTTTTTGGGTTTATAGTTATTGACCCAAGGTTTTTTGCTGAGCAATTTGCTTATTTCCTTACAATAGTTGCTGGCTTATATTTTCTTTATTTGTTTCTCTTTGCAGGACTTAATGCCTCTGAAAGAAAAAATTTAATTCTTTTGTTTTTGCTTTTCATAGGGGCTGCAGCTTTTTGGTCAGGTTTTGATCAATCTGCAGGTTCACTTAATATTTTTGCACGAGATTATACAGATTTATCAATTTCCGGATATCAGATTCCAGTGGGGTGGCTTCAGTTTGCAAATCCAATAATTGTTGTTTTATTTGCTCCCATATTTGCTGGGATCTGGGCTCAGTTGGCTCGAAAAAATTTAGATCCATCTTTGCCCCTTAAATTTGCAATTGGCCTATTATTCATGGCGCTCAGTTTCTTCGTGATGATTCTTGCAGTTAATTTAGCAATTGAGTCTTCTCCGGTAGGCATGCAATGGTTGTTGCTGACTTATCTTTTTCAAACATGGGGTGAGTTAGCATTGTCTCCAATAGGCTTATCTGCTTTCTCTAGATATGGTCCTAAGCGTTACATGGGGCAGATGTTTGGTTTGTGGTTCTTGGCCAGTGCAATTGGAGGAGTTCTTGCAGGATTGCTTGGTGGGGAAGCCTTAGATGGTGGTCTTGAAACCATTTCACCAATCTTTGAATTTATGATTCAGTATTACTTGGTAATCGCAATAGCATTAATTGTTTTATCTTTTGTAATAAAAACGGCTAAAGATTAGGTGTTATGAACTAGTTTGATTGTTGGTTTCAATTAGTATCTGCTGGTAAATTTTTTGTAATTGGTCTAAGTCTTTTAACGATATCTTTTCATCTATTTGATGAATGGAATAGTTTCTTGGTCCCAGCTCTATAACTTCTGACCCCGAAGGGGCAACCCATCTTCCATCAGATGTACCACCTCCATTATCGATTTTAGCTTCCTGACCATTAATTTCGCGTAAGGCTTTTTGAACAATTGATAGCATTTCAGTTTTTTGAGTTAAGTAAGGCTGTGCATTTAATGTCCAATCTATTTCAAAAGTGCATTTTGATTTTCCTAAAATCTCAATAAACCTTTTTTTAAGAGATTCCTGGGTAGATTCTGGAGAAAATCTAAAATTAAAGAGCATGTTTAAATGTCCTGGTACTACATTTGTAGCCCCTGTTCCAGATTCAATATTTGAAATTTGAAAGGATGTAGGGTCAAAATATTCATTGCCTTCATCCCAAATGATTTTATTCAGCTCCGCAATTATTGGCCCTATCTCTAAAATGGGACTTATAACTTTATGTGGGTAGGCAACATGACCTTGTTTACCAGTGAGCCTGAGCTTGCCGCTTAAAGATCCCCGTCGACCAACTCTCAATACATCCCCAACAATTTCAGATGAGCTGGCTTCACCAACTAGGCAGTAATCAATAAATTGATTTTGGTTGGTAAGAGAATCTATTAAAGTATTAATTTTTCCATCAGTCGGCTCACCTTCTTCATTGCTGGTTAACATAACCCATATTTGAAAATTAGGCTTTGGATTATCAGCTAAAAAATTTTTTATTGAATGAATGAAAACAGCAACACTGCCTTTCATATCAGCTGCTCCTCTTCCTATCAATTCTCCATCAATAATATTTGCTTCAAACGGATGAGAGGACCATTCTTCTTCAGGGCCAGAAGGCACAACATCAGTGTGCCCAAGATAGCAAAACACTTTTCCTGAATCGCCATACTTTGCCAATAGCGTCTCACAATTTAACTCTGGAATTCTATCAATTCGAAACCCTAATGGGCCTAGCTCAGATTCTATAAGGTCGAAGCAGCCTCCATCTTTTGGAGAGATAGATTTTATTTTTATAAGTGATTGAGCGAGGTCTAGAGCAGACATATATTTTTAGTTTTTATGAAGGGTTTCATTTAAGGCTACGGACTTAGAGTTGATTCTCGCTTCAATAGCCCCGCTTTGAGAGTTTCTAATAAACAATAAATTATCTTTCCCAGCAAGCTGTGATGCCTTCACAATTGATTCAATGTTGTTATCAGGACTATATGTTGTAATTTTTGATCCCCCTGTTAAATAGAGACCTGCTTCGATAATACAATTATCGCCTATTGGAATACCCAATCCTGAATTTGCACCTAAAAGACAATTTTCACCTATAGAGATTTTTACATTGTTGCCCCCTGATAGAGTCCCCATTGTGCTACAGCCTCCCCCCAAATCAGAGTTCTTGCCAACCACAACGCCTGCAGAGATTCTTCCTTCTATCATTGCTGGTCCAAGTGTACCTGCATTAAAATTTACAAAGCCCTCATGCATGACTGTGGTTCCTTCGCTTAAATAGGCACCAAGCCTTACCCTGCTTGCATCTGCAATTCGAACTCCTGGAGGAATAATATAGTCTGTTAAGCAAGGAAATTTATCGATCGATTTAATTTCAAGCGATTGTCCATTTATTTTTGCAGAAAGAATTTTTGCTTCAATGCTATCTAGCTCTAAAGGACCTTGATTAGTCCAGGCTAAATTTAAGAGATTATCAAAAAGGTTTTCAAGATTTAATGAATTGGGTAAAAAGTGTTTGTATGAAATTAGATGAAGCTTTAAATATGCTTCTTCAACACATTCTATGGGATGGTTATCTAAGATTCTACATAAGACTAGAGTTTTATTTTTCTTAAGATTACCAATGACTGCATTTAAATTTTTATCTTGTAGATTAAGCTGAGCAACATCTTTTATTTCAGTCACATTTTGACTCATAAGGCTATCCCACTGCTCATACATGAGGCTGATTTTATCTTTACCATTCTTAAAGCTAATGCAGGGATAAAAGGTATCCAATGTATTACCTGAGGCACCTTTAGTAGCAATGCCAAGGCCAATTAATGGGAAGTTATTCATATGCGTATTATAGGCAGTCTTAATGTTAATTGCAGAGCTTAAAGGGTCTTTAGCTTCTTTTGCAACTGATTCGATTTATTTTGAGAAATGCATAATTTAGTTTTCTCATCAATTACAGTGAAATTATCTTCCACCTTTTCTCCAAGAGTTGTAATTCTGGCTGAGTCAATGCTGATACCATGATCTAAAAATATGCTTGCTACTTTGGAGAGTAAATTTGGATGATCTAAGGTTTCTATGGTGATTAAACTAGCATCTTTGTTTTTCAAAGGAGAAATATGAACTCTCGTAGGGTGTTCGAAAACCTTTTGCTGCGTCATTTTTGATATAGCAGTTACTTTTAAACTCTCTGAAGATATCGCGTGAATGATTTTTTGTTCTATGTTTTGAATATCTCTTTGGATTAAATTACCCCCAAGAATTTTATGCTTACAAATAAAAGTATTCATAGCATATTTTCCATCTTTGGTTGTGTGGATATCTGAATCAATAGTTTCTAGTTTAAGTTTTTCAAAGCTTCGAACAGTTTTAAAAAATAAACCGGCTTGATTGGGTGTGAAGATAAAGATCTCAATAAGGTTTTTTCTAATGCTTACAAAGACTGCTGCTTTGCCTTTAGATGCAGCTACAGTCTTTGCCTGATTTGAAAGTTGCGCAAGTTGATACTTTGAAAAATAAGCAGCAGGTAACTGATCCCATACTTCATTCAACAAATCATGCCCTTCTTTAACTAAATTTACTGATGCAGCTTTTCTTTCATCAACAATTGATTGACTGGATTGAGTTTCCTCAAGATTCAACCTTCTCCTAGATGACATGAAAAGTTGTTTTAATAAGTCATGCTTCCACGAGTTCCATAAAGTTGGATTAGTTCCTCTTATGTCATTGATAGTTAACATGTAGATATAATTTAGTTTCTCTATGGTATTTACATTTTTAGTAAAATTGATGATTGTTTCAGGGTCATGCACATCAGTCTTTTGCGATATGGATGACATTATGAGATGGTTTTTTACAAGCCAAGATAATAGCTCGGTGTCATGAATAGAAAAATTTAATCTTTTGCAGAATTTTTTAACTATTTTTTCTCCTATCTCAGAATGATCACCACCTTTGCCTTTTCCAAGGTCGTGAAAAATTCCTGCAAGATACAAAAGTTCAATCTTGGGCAGTTTGTTAATCAGCTCATGTTCAATTTGCATTGATTGATGCACTTTTCCAATTTGCATTTGTCTCATGTTTCTTACTACTTTAAAAGTATGTTCATCAACGGTATAGACATGAAACATATCAAATTGCATTTGACCTTCAATTTCTCCAAATTCAGGAATCAGCAACCTCATCAATCCTAGTTGCTTAAGTTTTTTGAGAATGGTGGAAAGATTTGTAGTAGATTTTAGTATTTGGAGAAATTGAGCTCCTGCTGCAGGTAATAAAAAATAGTTAGGATCAATTTTGGGCAAAGATCCCTGTATTTTTCTAATGGATTTAAAATCGAGACCATTAATTTTTGTTAATTTCCCAACTTGGATCAAGCTATCTAAAATTAACTCAGGTCTATTGGAGAGATCAATACTTTCTGCAATCCCCAGCCTATCTTTAAAAATGTAGTAATTTTTTGTGTAAGGCCTTTTGAGTAAAGTTAATTGATCATCGTATGCCTGAAAAACAAGCTCATTAAAATCAGATAGATTGGAAGCATGCAAGAAAAATGTTCTCATGAATTTCTCAACCGCAGAAGATTTTTTAGAGGCTCTGAGTTTAGCTTTTTTAGCAAGCAGTAGTTGGTTCTCAAAGCTAATTCGATTTGTGCTACTTTCGAGGTTAATAAAAAATCTTAGAGTTTTCATATGCGCATAAGATTTATTGATGCTAGCTATCTCTTTTTTTGAGAACATTTTTGCTTTTACACAATCTTGTAATTTTTTAATTTCAAAACAGTGTTCCAGTATCCAAAAAGCGGTTTGAAAATCTCGTAAGCAACCTGGAGACTCTTTGAGATCAGGCTCAAGGCTGAATTCAGTGGAATCAAATGATTGAAATCTTTGATTTTGCTCAATTTGCTTGGCTTTAAAGAATTTAGTTTTGTTCCATTTTTTTGAAATATTCTTTAAGTTATTATTTAAGCTGGTAATTTTGTCTTTTTTGCAGAAAATAATTCTATAAGAAAGATATGAGGTAAATTCTTTTAAGTCAGATTTAGCAATACTTTCAATATCTTTTATCCTTCTGACTGAATGTCCGACTTTTACTTTGAGAGTCCAGAGCCATCCAATAAAATCTTTTATGTCCTCAATTTTTTTTGTTTTTGGATTAAATTGAATGATTGATAGATCAATATCTGAGGAGGGGAATAGCTCTTTTCGTCCATAGCCTCCAAGAGCGACTATAGCGAAATCAGTTTCAAGTTTTCTTCGCAAGAATTCCTTTTTAATAATTTCATCAAATTTATTTGCTCTTTTGGTGAGGAAGGGTTGAATTAATTCGGGCTTTTTGAATACCTTAGCAAAATTTTCTTTAAAGCTAAGATTAATGCTGTCTAATGAATCTATCAAAAGGGTTCTTCGCTGCGTTTTGTTAGAACCTCCACGCCAGATGCAGTGACTGCAAGAGTGTGCTCCCATTGAGCTGAATTTCTGCCGTCTTTAGTTTCTACAGTCCATCCATCACTTAATAGCTTTGTATGTTTTGATCCTTGATTGATCATTGGTTCTATCGTAAAACACATGCCTTCTTTGATTTCTATACCTCTTCCAGCTTTTCCATAATGGAGAACTTGTGGTTCTTCATGATAGACCTGTCCGATGCCATGACCGCAATAATCTTCAACAACCGAATAATGATTTTTTTCTGCATGTTCTTGAATGACTGCACCAATATCCCCAAGATGGGCTCCTGGTTTTACAACATCTATTGCTTTGTATAAACATTCTTGAGTCACTTTCACAAGTCTTTCGTTATGGGGCTGAGTTTTACCGACCAAGAACATTTTAGAAGTATCGCCATGCCATCCATTCCTAATCACAGTTACATCTATGTTTAAAATATCCCCATCTTTAAGTATTTTCTTATTTGAAGGTATGCCATGACAAATGACTTGATTAACACTTGAGCAAATTGTTTTTTCAAAACCGTTATAACCTACATTTGCTGGAATAGCTTTTTGTTCATTTACAATAAAGTCATAGCACCTTCTATCCAAGTCTTCTGTGCTAACTCCAGGAACTACAAATGGGGTAATCATTTCCAATACTTCTGCTGCCAATTGACCAGCAATTCTCATTTGAGAAATCTGTTCTTGATTTTTTAAATTTATCTTCATTTTTTTTAAAATTTGATAGACCTTGAGGACTTATCAATATAAAGTATCCTTTTAATGCCAGCGCACAATTTTAGCTCATTAAATCCCCAATTTTCACAATTTTTTGCTTTCTTTTTCACCTTTCTTGAGGAAGGTTTCTAATGTCTTTCCCAGCAATTTTAGCTCTTGAGGATGGCTCTATTATGGAAGGCAATGGATTTGGTGCCAAAGAACCGTCGGTAGGTGAAATTGTTTTCAATACTTCTATGTCAGGCTATCAAGAGATTATCACTGACCCATCCTATGCTAAACAAATCATAGCTTTTACTCATCCTCACATTGGAAATACGGGTATCAATGATGAGGACAATGAATCTGATAGCATTTTTGCATCTGGTATCGTAATTAAAGATTTACCAGAACATTATAGTAATTGGCGAGCATCAAAATCTCTTGAAAGTTTTTTAGAATCAAAGAATACAATTGGCATTTCCAATATCGATACTAGGGCATTAACAGCTAAGTTAAGAGATTGCGGTGCACTTAAAGCATGCATTGCTCCTGGCGATAAAGACTCTATATCAATAGCTAGAGAAATATTAAGTAAATTTAGTGGACTGGAAGGACTTGACCTTGCCAAGGAAGTTTCAACTCAAAATGCTTTTTCTTGGGATGAAGGCACTTGGCCAAATTACCAAGAAGTTAAAAATGAAAAGTTAATTGTTGCAGTTGATTTTGGTGTTAAGAAAAATATTTTAAGACTGCTAAGAAAACATGTAGGAAAAGTAGAAGTTGTTAATGCCCAGATCAGTTTTGATGAGCTTATGAAGCTCAAACCGGATGGCGTCTTTTTATCCAATGGGCCTGGAGATCCTGAGCCTTGTGATTATGCAATTAAATTAATTCGGCAGCTTCTTAATATTAATATGCCAATTTTTGGGATATGTTTAGGTCATCAACTCCTTGCTCTTGCAGGGGGATGTAAAACATATAAGATGAAATTTGGCCATCATGGCGCCAATCATCCTGTACAAGATCTTGCGACTAAAGTTGTTTACATTACCAGTCAAAATCATGGTTTTGCAGTTGAATTATCTAGCCTGCCATTAAACATTGAACCTACCCACATTTCACTATTTGATAAAAGTTTGCAAGGCATAGCATTTAAGGACAAGCCTGCTTTTAGTTTCCAGGGTCATCCAGAAGCAAGTCCTGGCCCGCATGAGCTAGAAGAGCTCTTTACGAAATTTTATTTAATGATTGAGAGCAATGCCAAAAAGAACTGATATTAAATCTGTCTTGATTATTGGAGCTGGGCCAATAATTATAGGTCAGGCGTGTGAGTTTGATTATTCAGGCGCCCAAGCATGCAAAGCACTTAAAGCCGAAGGCTTTAGAGTTATTTTAGTAAACTCTAATCCTGCAACAATCATGACCGACCCTCTTCTTGCAGATGCTACATATATTGAACCTATTCATTGGAAATCAATAGAAAAAATAATTGATAAAGAGCGCCCAGATGCATTACTTCCAACCATGGGTGGGCAAACAGGCCTCAATACCGCGCTAACCTTGGCAAAAGAAGGGGTGCTAAAAAAATATAATGTTGAGCTTATAGGCGCCTCAAGAGAAGCTATTGATAAGGCAGAGGACAGAGAACTATTTGATAAAACGATGAAGGGTATTGGGATTGAGACTCCAAGATCTGGGATCGCACATTCCATGGAAGAAGCTTTAACCGTTCAAAAAGACCTTGGTTTTCCCTGCATTATACGTCCCTCTTTTACTTTAGGTGGCTCAGGGGGAGGGGTTGCCTATAACATTAAGGAATTTAAAGAAATTTGTGAAAAGGGACTAGATTTATCGCCCACAACTGAACTGTTGATTGATGAATCTTTGCTCGGTTGGAAAGAATATGAGCTAGAAGTGGTGCGGGATCAAAAAGACAACTGTATCATCATTTGCTCTATAGAAAATCTTGATCCAATGGGAGTCCATACTGGGGATTCCATTACAGTTGCTCCGGCCCAAACACTAACTGATAAGGAGTATCAAATCTTACGCGATCAATCTTTCAAAATTTTGAGAGAAATAGGGGTTGAGACGGGTGGAAGTAATGTTCAATTTGGTATAAACCCTGATAATGGAAGAGTGGTTGTGATTGAAATGAATCCAAGAGTAAGTCGTTCATCAGCTCTAGCTTCCAAAGCCACAGGTTTTCCCATTGCAAAAGTTGCTGCCTTATTGTCTGTTGGATTCACATTAGATGAGCTTCAGAATGATATCACTGGCGGTTTAACGCCTGCATCTTTTGAACCTTCCATTGATTACATCGTTACCAAAATTCCTAAGTTTGCTTTTGAAAAGTTCCCTCAGGCAAATGATAGGCTGACAACGCAAATGAAATCAGTTGGAGAGGTAATGGGTATTGGACGTACTTTTCAGGAATCTCTTCAAAAAGCCCTGCAAAGTCTTGAAGAAGATTTAGACGGCTTTGAAAGTATTCTAAACAATCATTCCAATCAAATGGATGCACTGCGTTACGAGTTGACTTTCGCTGGCTCCAGAAGAATTTTATATGTTGCAGAGGCAGTCAGACTTGGATGGGATGCAGAAAAAATTAATCAATTTACAGGAATAGATTTTTGGTTTCTGTATCAGATCATAGGTCTAATTGATGAAGAAAATATTCTGCAGGAAATTAAACTGGAAGATATAGATTTCAATAAAATGCTTAACCTTAAACAAAAAGGTTTCTCTGATAAGAGGATAGCTAAATTAACCTGCTCAACCCCTATTGAGGTTAGAAATTTTAGAAAAAAACTTGGCGTTTTACCCGCCTTTAAGAGAGTGGATACTTGCGCTGCTGAATTTTCTACCGAAACTGCTTATATGTATTCAACCTACGAGGGTGAATGTGAGTCAAATCCAACTAGTAATAAAAAAGTTATTGTTTTAGGAAGCGGTCCAAATAGGATTGGGCAAGGTATAGAGTTTGACTACTGCTGCGTTCATGCTTCTTTTGCACTTCAAGAAGAGGGCTACGAATCTATCATGATTAATTGCAATCCTGAGACTGTTTCAACAGATTATGACACCTCCAATAGGTTGTATTTTGAGCCAATTACAGAAGAAAAAGTTTTAGATATTATTGATCTCGAAAAACCTGAGGGAGTTATCATTCAATTTGGTGGGCAAACACCACTAAAACTTTCCCAAGTTTTACTATCTAACAATGTAAAAATTCTTGGAACAGATGTTGATGCCATTGATAG
>JADHNV010000007.1 GCA_016779285.1 SAR86 cluster bacterium | reverse complement strand
GGCACAATCCCTCTATTATTAAATACAAACCCAAACCTAGCATCCTCAGATGCAATTCTGATGTCTCCAGGGAGTTGCATGGATGCACCTATTCCAACCGCAGCACCATTGCAAGCAAAGACTATTGGTTTTAAAAATTTATACATCCTCAAGGTCAGAATACCGCCAGAGTCCCTTCTAAAATCACTCTCAGTGACTGCAAAATTATCGAAGGATGGATTGAATGTATCCTCACCACCACTGAGATCAGCGCCAGCACAAAATGCTCTACCAGCTCCGGAAATGATTACAGCATTTAAACTATCATCTGCTTCTATCATGTCAAAAGCACTAATTAGTTCCTCCATCATAAGGAACGTAAAAGCATTTAATTTTTCAGGTCTATTTAATAAAAGAACAGCTAGATTTTCATGCTGTTCAATTGTAATGGTTTGATATGTCACCGAAATCTAGAAAGGTATATCTTCCTCTGAGATTTGAGATTCTGAAGATGGAACTGATTGAGAGGCTGGTTGCGATTGATCATATGCACCCCCATCATCAGAAGACTGTCTACCACCAAGCATGTTCATCTCATTACCAAGTATTTCAGTGGTATATCTATCATTGCCTTCTTTATCTTGCCACTTTCTTGTTTGCAATTTACCTTCTATATAGAGTTGAGAACCCTTATCAAGGTATTGTTCAGCAATTTCTGCTAATTTTCCAAAAAAAACAACTCTATGCCATTCTGTTTTTTCTCTTTGCTCTCCAGAATCTTTGTCCTTCCAAGATTCTGATGTTGCAATTGAAAGTGTAGCAACCGCTGTATTTGTCTGGGTATAGCGCATTTCAGGCTTTTGCCCTAAATTACCTACCAAAATTACTTTATTTACTCCTCTCGCCATAATTACCTCTTATAATTACTTAAGTTTAACTCGAAACAAATCAGCTGGATAAAAATTTTTTAAATAAATGGATAAAATTTCTATAAAAGGTGCGCGAACACATAATCTGAAAAATATTTCTCTAGATATACCTCGAGGAAAATTAATAGTTATCACTGGATTATCGGGTTCTGGAAAATCATCTCTCGCCTTTGATACGATTTATGCTGAGGGTCAAAGGCGATATGTGGAATCCCTTTCAGCGTATGCAAGACAATTTTTATCAATGATGGAAAAACCAGATGTTGATCAGATTGATGGGCTTTCCCCTGCTATATCTATCGAGCAAAAATCAACATCACACAACCCCAGATCAACCGTTGGTACTGTTACAGAAATATATGATTATCTAAGGCTATTATATGCAAGAATTGGGATCCCAGTTTGTCCAGATCATAATGAAGAGTTATCCGCTAAAACTATTAGCGAGATTTGTGATGAGGTTTATGACCTTGGTTATGATAAAAAAATAATGGTGATGGCTCCTATTGTCAGAGGAAAAAAAGGTGAGCATCTTGGAGTTTATGAGGATCTAAAGGCTGAGGGTTTTGTTAGGGTAAAGATTAATGGTGTGATTTATTCGCTTGATGAGTTTCCCTCATTAAACAAAAATCAAAAACATGATATTTCCGCAATTGTCGATAGATTGAAATTACAAAAAGATGATGATAATCGCTCAAGGTTATCTGAATCAATCGATACTGCTCTTGGTCTTTCTAATGGCCTTATTCAAATAGAAGTTCTTGATGATGATTCAGAACCGCTGCTTTTTTCTTCAAATTTCTCTTGTTCTCAGTGCGGCTATTCTGTTAGTGAATTAGAACCAAGGATGTTTTCTTTTAACAATCCTTTTGGAGCCTGCGAAAAATGTGATGGCTTAGGGGTTATTCAATACTTTGATGAAAAAAAATTAATCTCAGATCATGCTGCAACGATTAACGAAGGGGCGATTAAGGGATGGAATAGAAGGAATAGATTCTATTTCCATCAGTTAAAATGCCTGGCTAAACATTATGATTTTAATTTAGATACCCCATGGGAGGCCTACCCTGAAGAAATCCAGAATATTCTCTTATGGGGCTCAAAGGATAAAATAAACTTCTCAAAAAGTTTCAGGAGTGGCAGCAAAATAGTACGGCAACATCGATTTGAGGGCATTATTCCTAATACAGAAAGAAGATTTAAAGAGACAGATTCAGAATTTATCAGAAATGAGTTAGCTAAGATGCTTTCAGATAGTCACTGTGATGCTTGCACAGGATCAAGACTAAAAAAAGAATCAAGGAATATTTTTATTAATACAACCCCAATTCAAGACATTACCAATCAAAAAATCTCGGATGCATTATCCTTTTTTCAAAATATTAAGCTTGAAGGAGCGAAAGCACTGATTGCGGAAAAGATTTTAAAAGAAATCAAAGAGCGTCTTTCATTTCTTGAGGATGTTGGACTTAATTATCTGACTTTGGATAGAGGTGCTGGAACTCTCTCTGGTGGAGAGGCTCAAAGAATTAGGCTGGCTAGTCAAATTGGATCTGGTCTGGTTGGTGTCACTTATGTTCTTGATGAGCCTTCGATAGGACTTCATCAAAGAGATAATGAGAAGCTCATTAAAACCCTATATCACCTCAAAAGCCTTGGAAATACAGTAATAGTAGTTGAGCATGACGAAGAGGCAATAAGATGTGCAGATCATATTATTGATATTGGTCCTGGAGCTGGTAAGCATGGTGGAGAAATCTGCGCACAAGGAAAGCTATCAGACATTTTGAAAAGTAAGGAATCGATGACTGCAGCTTATCTATCAGGAAAGAGAAAGATCAATTTTCCTAAGAGTGCAAAGAAACCGGATAAATTTATTGAAATTATTGAGGCATATGAAAATAATTTACAGCATGTAAATGTAAAAATTCCTATTGGTGTTTTTACTTGTATTACAGGAGTCTCGGGTTCTGGTAAATCTTCGCTAATCAATCAAACTTTGATGCCAATGAGTAGCTTTTTGCTCAATAAAGCTAATTTAAATAAAGAAATTAAATGCAAGCAAATAAAAGGTTTAGAGCACCTAGATAAAGTTATAGGGATTGATCAATCTCCTATTGGGCGAACTCCAAGATCTAATCCAGCTACCTATACAGGCCTCTTTTCGCATATTAGAGATTTATTCTCTCAATCTCAGGAAGCAAGAACCAGAGGCTACAAACCCGGTCGATTTAGTTTTAATGTAAAGGGAGGAAGATGCGAAGCATGCCAAGGAGATGGGATGATAAAAGTAGAAATGCATTTTCTAGCAGATATTTATGTGAAGTGTGATATCTGTGATGGTAAAAGATATAACGAACAGACGCTAGAAGTGAAATTCAAAGAAAAGAGCATTGCTGAGGTCTTAAGCATGACTGTTGAGGAAGCCCTAGAGTTCTTTGAGGCGATCCCAGCAATTAAAAATAAACTTCAGACTTTAGCAGATGTAGGTCTGACCTATATAACACTTGGACAATCTGCTACCACCTTATCTGGGGGAGAGGCTCAAAGAATTAAGCTTGCCAAAGAGCTTTCCAAAAGAAGTACCGGTAAAACATTATTTATATTGGACGAACCAACCACAGGTCTTCACTTTTATGATATTGAATTACTTTTAGGTGTCTTAAAAAGGCTATCGGATCAAGGCAATACTGTGGTGGTAATTGAACACAATTTAGATGTAATCAAGTCTAGTGACTGGATTATAGATCTTGGCCCTGAGGGGGGAAGTGATGGGGGATTAATAATAGCCGAAGGAACACCAAGCAAAGTTGCTCAGTCTAAACAATCCTATACTGGAAAGTACCTAAAAGAAGTTCTTAAAAACTAAGCAGCCGATCCTTCTTTGAGCTCAGGCTCTAGTAGTTCAGAAGAGTTTTCTAAGTCCCTATCCACCCATTCAACGTATGCCATATCAGCTTTATCGCCTGGTCTAAAGCCAGCTTTAATAATTCTTAAATAGCCACCAGGTCTGTCTTTTGATTTAACAGCAATTTCAGTAAAAAGTTTATTAACAACTGAGTCGAGTCTAAGCTTGTTAAAGGCTCTCCTTCGATTTGCTACAGAATCAACTTTGGCCAGAGTAATTAAGGGCTCAATAAAAGATCTTAACTCCTTTGCCTTAGGAACAGTTGTTTTAATAAGCTCCCTTTCAATAAATCCAATAGCAAGATTCTTCATCAAAGCTTTGCGATGGGAGGAATTTCTATTTAACTTTCTGCCTGATTTTCTATGTCTCATTTTAATGAACCCATTGGAGGCCAATTCTCTAAGGTGGTGCCCAGAGAAAAACCTTTAGATGCAAGGACATCCTTGATTTCATTAAGAGATTTTTTGCCCAAATTAGGTGTTTTCAATAGATCGAACTCTGTTCTTTGAAGTAGGTCACCTATTAGGAAGATGCTTTCAGCTTTCAAGCAATTTGTTGATCTAACTGTAAGTTCTAATTCTTCAATTGATCTCATTAAAAATGGATCGAAGTCATTCTGATCTTTTTTGGCCTCTTGCTCTGCTATAGCATCAAGGTCAACAAATGCAGCCAATTGCTGCTGCATAATAGTTGCAGCATGCTCTATTGCTTTCTTTGGGTCCAAAGTTCCATCAGTTTCAAGTTCAACTATTAACTTATCTAAGTCAGTTCTTTTTTCAAACCTTGCATTTTCAACTGTATAAGCAACTCTTCGAACTGGACTAAAAGAAGCATCAACTTTTAATGCTCCAACAGAAGTCTCTTCTTCTCCCCTTGAATCAGCAGGTTCATAGCCTCTTCCTGTTTTTACCGTTGCAGTTAAAGATAAACTTACTTTATCAACCAGTGATGCAACATGATGCTCTACATCTGGTAGTTCAACGTTGCCGGGCACCTCAAAAGAGTTAGATGTGACTTCACAGGGTCCAGAGACATCTAGCTTAATAACAGCACTAGTTCCCTCTATCAAGCTGATGGGCATATCTTTAAGATTTAATAATATATCAATGACATCTTCTCTCACGCCCTCGATTGTTGAGTATTCATGAGAAATGCCATCAATGTTGACATCGGTGATTGCGGCACCTGGCATAGAAGACAATAGAATTCTTCTTAAGGCATTACCCAAAGTATGACCAAAGCCTCTTTCTAGGGGCTCCAATGTAATTTTAGATGTATTATTATCTAAGTCGTCAACTTGAATGTCAGTTGGGACTAAAAGATCTATTACTGATGTTTCCATAATTTCCTTCCGTTTTTTAAGTATTATTTTGAATAAAGCTCAACAATGAGATTTTCATTAATTTCAGCACTTAAATCTGTTCTATCTGGCACAGATTTGAATACACCCTTGAGAGTTTTAGAATCTACTTCAAGCCACTCACATGCTTCTCTTTGACTAGCAAGCTCTAATGCACTCTTTATTCTTAATTGCGCTTTAGATTTTTCTCTTACCTCTAACTCATCACCTGGCTGCACTTGATATGATGGAATATTTACAATTGAACCGTTAAGGTGAAAGGCTTTATGTGAAACCAGCTGTCTAGCTTCAGCCCTGGTTGCAGCAAATCCCATGCGATAAACAACATTATCCAACCTTTGTTCGAGATAGCTCAATAAATTTTCGCCGGTGTTACCCTTCGATTTTGATGCTTTTTTATAATAGTTCCTAAATTGTTTTTCAAGAACACCATACATTCTTCTAACTTTTTGTTTTTCTCGAAGCTGAACTCCATAATCGGATAGTCTTCCTCTTCTTAAGCCATGCACACCTGGAGCCGTCTCCATATTGCATTTTGATTCAATTGATCTTGCGCCACTCTTGAGAAAAAGATCAGTGCCTTCTCTTCTTGATAATCTTAATGATGGACCTCTATATCTTGCCATTTGACTCCCCTATACCCTACGTTTCTTTGAAGGACGGCAACCATTATGAGGTAATGGTGTTACATCCGTAATACTTTTAATTTTGAGACCACATGAGTTTAACGACCTAATGGCAGATTCTCTTCCACCTCCAGGACCTCTAACTTTTACATCTAAATTAATCATCCCAAATTCCCTAGCAGCGTTTCCTGCTTTTTCCGCTGCAATCTGAGCAGCAAAGGGAGTGCTTTTTCTTGAACCACGAAATCCAGATCCTCCTGAGGTAGCCCAACATACTGCATTTCCTTGTTTATCAGTAATCGTAATAATAGTGTTGTTAAAAGATGCATGTATATGAGCGATGCCATCAGAAATAACTTTTTTAACTTTTTTACTAGTTGCCATCGATTAAGCCCTCATTGGTTTTTTAGGCCCCTTACGAGTCCTTGCATTAGTTTTAGTTCTTTGACCATTAACTGGAAGTTTTCTTCTATGCCTTATCCCTCTGTAACAACCAAGGTCCATAAGTCTTTTGATATTTGTACTAACTGATCTGCGGAGATCACCTTCAACTGTATAGTCTGCAACAGCTGCCCTAATGCTCTCTACCTGGTCCTCAGAAAGATCAGAAACCTTTTTAGAATAATCCAGCTTAATACTGTTACATATATCATGAGCTGTTTTTTTCCCTATTCCATAGATATGGGTTAGAGCAATTTCAAGATGTTTATTTTCCGGTATGTTTACGCCTGCGATTCTTGCCATGTTCTCTTATCCTTGTTTTTGTTTATGTTTAGGATCAGTCTTGCATATCACATACAAAACTCCTTTTCGTCTAACTGTCTTACAATTTCTACAGATTTTTTTTATTGATGCTCTAACTTTCATATTTATCTACTATAGTTTTTTAAATTAGCTTTCTTTAACAACGATGAGTATTGGCTGGACATCATATGTGATTGGACTTGGGACATAAAATCCATGAGTACAACAACTATAATTAGCACAGATGTTCCTCCTAAGTAAAAGGAAACTCCTGCAAAGTTGATTAAAGCCAATGGCAATAAACATATTAAAGTTAAATATATGCTGCCAAATACTGTGAGTCTTGCTAAAACACTATCAACATAGGCTGCCGTTTGCTCGCCTGGCCTAATTCCAGGAACAAAAGCTCCTGATTTTTTTAAATTATCTGTTACCTCTTTAGTATCAAAAGTTAAGGCCAACCAAATAAAACAAAATGAAATGATGAGTGCTGAGAATGTCAAGATATACAGAGGTTGCCCAGGGTTTAATGCTAGTGAAATTGTTTGCAAAAACCCAAAAGATTCAGCTTGACCGAACCAAGTAGATAGAGAGGCAGGGAATAAGAGAAAAGTGCTTGCAAAAATTGCCGGAATAACACCTGCCATATTAACCTTAAAGGGTAAATGACTAGCTTGAGCCTGCATCAGCTTTCTGCCTTGTTGTCTTTGTGCATAGTTAACTGTGATCCGTCTTTGCCCTCTTTCAATGAACACAACAACCGCTATAACCAGCATGGCTAAAACACCAATACCTAATAAAAGTAATATATTAAGATCACCTTGACGAGCCTGCTCCAAAGCTTGACCGATAGCGCCTGGAATTCCAGTTAAAATACTGGTGGCAATGATTATAGAAATTCCATTACCAATTCCGCGTTCTGAAATTTGCTCTCCAAGCCACATTAAAAAAATTGTCCCTGCAACTACACTAAATACAGCAGAAATAAAAAAAGAGGTTCCTGGATCATATGCTAGTCCACTAGCCCCTAGAGTTACCGCTAGTGCTGAAGCTTGAACAAATGCAAGCACAACCGTTCCGTATCTTGTATATTGCGTGATTTGATTTCGTCCTGCTTGACCATCTTTCTTGAGCTCTTTCAAGTATGGAATAGAGTTTGAGAATAGCTGCATAATAATTGCAGCAGAAATATATGGAACAACATTAAGAGCAAAGATGCTCATTCGCTCCAAAGCTCCGCCAGAAAATAAATTAAACATCTCAAGGATAGTTCCTTGGTTTTGATCGAATAAAGCTGCCAGTCTTGCAGGATCTATACCAGGAATAGGAATATGAGTTCCAAGACGATAGACAACTATGGCCATAAAGACAAATCTCAGTCTTCTCCATAGGTCGCTCATTCCTTTATTTTGCTCAACCATATAAATTACTCAGGAGACTCCTCTGCATTTTTGGGAGATTTTGTATCTGCTTTCTTTGAAGTTTTAACAAACTTTTCTTTGACTGGTTTTGCTTCAACAACTGTTACTGTTCCACCAGCCTTTTCAATTGATTCTTTAGCGCCCTTAGTGACCAGAATTCCTGTCACAGTCATTGGTTGGGAAATCTCACATACACCGAAAATCTTTACTTTTTTAGTGGCTTGAGAAATCACTCTGTTAGCCTTTAAGGTATCTAAACTAACTTCCGACATAGAGGCAATATTTTTTAGATTAACTTCTTTAGAGCCTCTGTTTACTCTTGATGAAAAACCAAATTTAGGAATCCTTTGTTGTAATGGCATCTGACCACCCTCAAAACCCCTTGCGATTGAGCCACCTGATCTAGATTTTTGACCTTTGTGACCTCGACCAGCTGTCTTTCCAGTTCCTGAGCCAATACCTCTTCCAACACGCTTTCTATTTTTACTAGTACCAGTGCTAGCCAAGGTGTTTAATCCTAAAGAATTATTTGTTTCAAAATTTTCCATCATTAACTCTCTTTTACTTCCAGCATATCTCTTATTTTGTTGATCATGCCTCGATTACTTGGTGTATCTTCAACAGTCACAGTTTGCTGTAATTTTCTAAAACCAAGTCCTTTAACACACTTCTTATGATTGGGAAGTCTGCCAATACTGCTTTTAATAAGTTTGAGATCTATTGTTTTGTTACTCATGATATTTCTACTGTCTTTTTGCCTCTTCTTAAAGCAACTTGCTCAGGAGACTCCATTGAACGTAAGGCATTAATAGTAGCTCTTACAACATTAACTGGATTTGTTGATCCGTAACATTTAGCAAGAACATTTTGCACACCAACAAGCTCCAACACAGCTCTCATTGCTCCACCAGCAATAATGCCTGTTCCCTCTGCAGCAGGCTGCATATATACTTTTGCAGCACCATGCTTTGCCTTAACAGGGTACCAAAGTGTGGATGCATTTAAGCTAACATCAACCATGTTTCTTCTGGCATTTTCCATGGCTTTCTGAATTGCAATTGGTACCTCTTTAGCTTTACCTCTTCCAAATCCAACCTTTCCTTTGCCATCACCAACAACACACAAAGCGGTAAACCCAAAGATACGACCACCTTTTACGACTTTAGCGACTCTGTTTACTTGAACAAGTTTTTCTTCAAGCGCATCTTGTTGCTGCAAACTATTATTTTGTTGACTCATTTTTAAAACTCCAATCCAGCTTCGCGAGCTGATTCTGCAATGGCTTTTATGCGCCCATGATACTTGTAACCTGAACGATCAAATACAACTTTTTTAATACCAGCTTCAATTGCTCTTTCTGCTATCTTTTGTCCAATAGCTTTTGCTGAGATCAAATTGTTTGAACTCATCTTATCTGCTTTCTCATTTGTTGAGGCTGATGCCAATACAGTAGATCCTGTGGAGTCAAATATTTGAGCATATAGGTTCTGCGAGGACTTAAATACAGATAGTCTAGGCTTATCTTGTTGAGATATTCTAATCCTAGTTTTTGCTGCGCGTCTTATTCTAGAGTCTGATTTAGAATTCATTGATTATGCTCCTGCCGCTTTTTTTGCTTCTTTTCTTCTGATATTTTCATCAGCGTATTTAACACCTTTGCCTTTGTATGGCTCAGGAGGTCTGAATGCTCTAATTTCTGCAGCCACTTGACCTAAAATTTGCTTATCATGACTTTTTAAAACAACCTCTGTTTGAGAGGGTGTCTCCACTTCAACTTGTTCAGGAAGTTCATAATGAACAGGATGAGAAAAACCTAAGGTTAGTTCTAATATTTTTCCACTAGCTTTAGCTCTGTACCCAACCCCAACTAATAATAAAGTTTTTTGAAACCCTTCAGAAACTCCAATCACCATATTATTGATTAAAGATCTAGAAGTGCCAGCAAGCGCGGTCGACTCAGAGGAGGATTCATCATAAGAAACAGTTACAACATCATCTGCATGAACTACAGACACAGACTCTGGTAAAGTAAATTCAGATTTACCTTTTGAGCCTGAAACTGAGATTATTTTTTCTTGAACCTTAATTTCTACGCCTGATGGAATTGGTACTGGGTTTTTTGCAATTCTGGACATAATTAAAACACCTCACAAATGACTTCACCGCCAATATTTTGTGATCTAGCATCTTTATCACTCATCAGCCCTTTGTTTGTTGAGAGAATATACATGCCCAATCCATTTTTGACTTCAGGAAGATCTGAGGATGATGAATATCTCCTAAGGCTAGGCTTTGAAACTCTTTTAATTTCTCTAATCGCTGGAGCATCATTAATATATTTAAGAGAAATATTTAAAGAATCCTTGCCGTCTAATGAAATTTTTTCACAAGCAGCTAAATAGCCTTCTTTCACCAGCAAGGATACAAGCTCATGCTTGAATTTAGAAAAAGGTGCATTCACGACCTTTTTGCCTCGCATAAGTCCGTTTCTAATTCTTGTTAAACAATCTGATGTAGGGTCTTGAAAACTCATAATATTACCAACTTGATTTAACCAATCCAGGGATGTCACCACGCATGGCGGCTTCACGTAATTTTATTCTGCTTAGTCCAAATTTTCTGTAGACAGCATGCGGTCTTCCTGTTAAAGAACACCTTCTAGTAACTCTAGATGGACTAGCATTTCTAGGAAGCTTTTGTAATTTTTCAAAAGCTGCCATTTTTTCTTCATAAGAATTTTCAGGATTCAAAAATGCTTCCTTCAATGCCGCTCTCTTGACCGAGTAACGTTCAACAGTTTTTTGTCTTTTAACGTCTCTCGCTATTACTGATTTTCTTGTCATCTATTTTTTACCTATTTTTTAAATGGAAAATTTAATATTTCTAACAATGCTTTAGCATCCTCTTTATTGGAAGCAGATGTATTAATGCATATATCCATGCCTCGAATCTTGTCAATATTGTCATAGTTAATTTCAGGGAAAATAATTTGCTCTTTAATGCCCATGCTGTAGTTTCCTTGACCATCAAAAGATTTAGGGTTTAAACCTCTAAAATCTCTTTCTCTGGGAATTGCAACATTGACTAAGCGCTCTATGAAGTCATACATTCTTTGACCCCTCAATGTAACCTTACATCCAACTGGCCAGCCCTCACGTAATTTAAAACTTGCAACTGATTTTTTAGCCTTAGTTATTACAGCCTTTTGACCAGCTATTGATTCTAAATCGCTGACGGCAGACTCTAAATGCTTTTTATCAGTTAAAGCTTCACCTACACCCATATTAATTACTACCTTTGTAAGCTTTGGCACAGCCATAACATTATCAATACCTAATTTTTCTTGTAATTGAGGTAGCAATTCTTTGTTGAAAGTTTCTTTTAAATTCATGATTTAATTTCTTTTTTGTCTGATGAGTAAACTCTTATTTTTTTATCGCCATCTATTTGAAATGAAATTCTATCTGCCTTTTTTTGCTTAGGGTTCCAAATGGCTATATTAGAAAGGTGAATTGCAGCTTCTTTCTCAACAATGCCACCCGTTTCTCCAAGCTGGGGATTAGGTTTAGTATGTTTTTTCATCATATTTATGCCAGTAATAACTGCTTTATTATTGAATTTAGAAATTTTTTGGACAGTTCCTTTTTTCCCTAAATCCTTTCCAGCGATAACAACAACCTCATCGCCAGTTCTAAATTTTGTTACTGTTTCAGTATTTTTCTTCATTACAAAACTTCCGGGGCTAGTGATAGAATTTTCATATGCTTACCGTCTCTGAGTTCTCTGGTAACTGGACCAAAAACCCTTGTACCTATTGGAGCTTTATTACCACCAATTAATACAGCTGCATTTTCATCAAATTTAATTAACGAACCATCTCTTCTTCTGACGCCCTTTTTTGTTCTAACCACCAGCGCATCAACAACTTGTCCCTTTTTAACTTTACCCGTTGGAATGGCTTCTCTGATGGCGACCTTAATAACATCACCAATATTTGCGTAACGCCTCTTAGAGCCTCCAAGCACCTTGATACACATAACACTTCTGGCACCGCTATTATCAGCTATGGTTAAGATTGATTGCATTTGAATCATGATTAGTTTTCCTGAATCTCTGGTTCGGTTATAGCAGACTGTCTATCTTGGAGAAGCTTCCAAGTTTTGGACTTTGAATAAGGCCTGCACTCTTGTACTGTTACCACATCACCAATCTTTGCCATATTTTCTTCATCATGAGCGTGCACCTTTGTAGAGCGTTTCATAATTTTGCTGTAGGTAGGGTGTTTAACTTTACGTTCAATTTTTACAGTTATAGTTTTATCAGCTTTATCGCTAATAACTACACCAGTTAATTGTCTTGGATTAGTACTCATGCGGATGCTTCCTCAGATTTCTTTTCATTAATAATAGTTTTTATTTGAGCAATTTTTTTTCTATCAACTGTTAATAAATGTGACTCATTTAACTGACCAGTCTTATGCTTCATTCTATTCTTAAATTGATTCTCTCTAATTTGCAATACAAGACTTTCAAGAGCTTTAACATCTTTTTTAC
This sequence comes from SAR86 cluster bacterium, assembly GCA_016779285.1. GTDB lineage: Bacteria > Pseudomonadota > Gammaproteobacteria > Magnimaribacterales > D2472 > D2472. Next base: position 8,083 of record JADHNV010000007.1, on the reverse strand, counting down.
GAAGGTCTTGGAGATCATTTGTTAACTTTGCCATTTTTATAATGCCTTTTTAATAAATGTAGTTCTTACGGGTAACTTAGCAGCAGCCAATCTGAAAGCCTCTCTTGCAACCTCTTCTGATACTCCAGCCATCTCATATAAAACAGTTCCTGGCTGAACAAGACTGACCCAATATTCAACATTACCTTTTCCTTTACCCATTCTTACTTCTAATGGTTTTTTAGTTATAGGTTTGTCGGGGAATATACGAATCCAAATATTACCGCCACGTTTTATAGATCTAGTCATCGCCCTTCTTGCAGATTCTATTTGGCGAGCGGTAATCCTGCCTCTGGTTGTAGCCTTTAAAGCAAATTCGCCAAAAGCAATGGTATTACCTGCTTGAGCAAGGCCTCTATTTCGACCTTTGTGCATCTTTCTAAATTTTGTTTGTTTTGGCTGTAACATAATTAGCTTCCTTGAGCCTCGTCTTTAAAGGGGTCACCTAAAACTTCACCTGTATAAACATGGACTTTTACACCTATTAATCCATAAGTGGTTGCAGCTTCTGCCACTCCATAGTCTATATTTGCTCTTAAAGTATGGAGGGGTACCTGACCTTCTCTGTACCATTCAGCTCTGGCAATCTCTGCTCCACCCAATCTACCAGAAACCTCTGTTCTGATGCCTTTAGCACCTTGCCTCATAGCGCTTTGAACAGCTCGCTTCATTGCCCTACGGAATTGAACTCTTCTCTCTAATTGTTGGGCAATACCTTCAGCAAGGATTGTTGCATCAAGATCTGGTTTTCTAACTTCTTTGATATTTACTTGAACTGGCAATGAAACTATCTTTTGAACTGAAGCCTTTAAAGATTCTATCTCTTCACCCTTTTTACCAATGATAATACCAGGTCTTGAAGTATGAATATTTACAACAAAATTTTGGGCAGATCTTTCTAGCTCTAATTTACTGATAGAAGAAAATCTCAGTTTTTCACTGATATGATTTCTTACCTTTAAATCTTCAATGAGATTTTCTCTATAAGATTTTCCTTTTGCATACCACAAAGCATTATGCTTTTTGATAACACCAAGTCGAAAGCCATTTGGATGAACTTTTTGACCCATTATTTCTCCTGATCCGATAATATGATTTCAATATGGCAAGTAGGCTTGATGATCCTATCAGCTCTGCCTCTTGCGCGAGGTTTCATTCTTTTTAATCTCATCCCTTGGTTAACAATAACTGACTTAACCACTAATAAATCAATATCAGCCTTGTCATTATTTTCAGCATTTGCAATTGCAGATTCCAAAAGCTTTTTAATTACTGCCGATGCTTTCTGCTTATGAAAGGTAAGAAAATCCATAGCAGCATGCACAGATTTTCCTCTCACCACATCAGCAACTAGACCTGCTTTTTGAGGGGATAATCTAGTTCCTTTTAAATATGCTCTTGTTTCCATTATTTTGACTTCCTGTCACCAGAGTGCATTCTAAAGGTCCTGGTTATAGCAAATTCACCAAGCTTATGGCCAACCATATCTTCATTTATATATACGGGGACATGCTGCCTCCCATTGTGAACAGATATAGTTAGTCCAACCATGGTTGGGCTAATCATAGATCTTCTAGACCATGTTTTGATTGGCTTTTTGCTATTTTCGCTGATTGCTTTATCAACTGCTTTTTGCAGTGACAAATCAATAAATGGTCCTTTTTTAAGTGATCTAGGCATTATTTATTTCCTTTTACCTCTTCTTCTAACAATCAGATCATCTGTTCGTTGATTTTTTCTTGTTTTATATCCTTTAGTTGGTATGCCCCATGGAGTTGATGGATGCCTGCCACCAGAAGTTCTTCCTTCCCCTCCACCATGAGGATGGTCCACTGGGTTCATAGCTACACCCCTGACAGTTGGCCTTACACCACGCCATCTTTTGGCTCCAGCTTTTCCTAATGAACGCAAATTGTTTTCTTGATTGGAAACTGTTCCTAGAGTTGCCTTGCAAGCTGATAAAATTTTTCTCATCTCACCAGATTGCAACCTAAGAGTTGCATATATCCCTTCTTTAGCAACTAATCTTGCAGAGGTACCTGCACTTCTAGCTATTTGCGCGCCTTTGCCAGGCTTCATTTCAACGCAATGAATTGTTGTTCCAAGAGGAATATTTAGCAATTTCATGCAGTTACCAGCTTTCATTTCAGTATGATCTGCTGACAACACTGGGTCTCCAACCTTAATTTTGCTTGGAGCAATAATATATCTTCTCTCACCATCAGCATATTTAAGCAACGCCAAGTGTGCTGATCTATTGGGATCATACTCGATTCTCTCGACAACAGCTGGGACATCTAACTTATCACGCTTAAAATCAACTACTCTGTAGTGCTGCTTATGTCCACCACCTTGATGTCTAACGGTAATCCTACCATTATTATTTCTTCCACCATTTTTTGATTTTTTTTCTAGAAGAGCTTTGTGAGGTCGACCTTTGTAGAGATCAGACTTAATTGAAATAACACCTCTTCTGCCAGGGCTGGTTGGTTTTGCTTTAATAACTGCCATGATTAACTGATGCCCTCAAATTGAATTTCAGAACCTTCTTTCAATGAAACAAAGGCTTTCTTATAATCTGATCTTTTGTAGACTCCGAATCTATTTCTTTTTGTCTTACCTTTTTGCGTTGATGTTGTGACACTTTTTACCTTGACATCAAACAAGTCTTCAACAGCTTTTTTAATCTCTAATTTTGATGCAGACAAATCTACTTTGAATACAACTTGGTTCATACCACCAACAGAAGTAGACTTTTCTGTTATGTAAGGAGCATCAATCAGTGTAAGTAATTTTTCTTTATTCATTAGACCCATGCCTCTATCAACTTAAATGCTGCAGGTGTCACTGCAACTTTCTCTGATCTTAATAAAATTACTGGATTAATTTCCTTAACAGTTACAACATCTACATGGGGTATATTTCGAGCGGAAAGATATAAGTTTGTATCCATTTCATCAAGAATAATAAGCACATTATTGAGATTGAATTGATTTAAAAAGCTGTTCATTTCTTTTGTTTTAGGGGCTTCAAATTTTGGTTGCTCAATAGCAACTAAACGATTTTGTCTATGCAACTCAGAAAAAATAGAACTGATAGCAGCTCTATACATCTTTTTATTAATTTTTTTAGAATAATCTCTAGGTGTGGCTGCAAAAGCAACTCCACCACCTCTCCAAATTGGACTTCTGATCGTTCCTGCTCGCGCACGCCCGGTTCCTTTTTGTCTGTATGGTTTTTTACCGCCACCCCTAACTTCAGACCTAGTTTTTTGTTTATGAGAGCCTTGCCTAGACCCGGCTAAATAAGTAACTACAGCTTGATGAACAAGGGTTTCATTGAACTCTTTGCCAAAAGTTGTCTCAGAGATTTGGACATCCGTTTTTTTATTTTCGATGTTAAGTAAATCTAATTTCATCTTTGCTTCACCGCAGGGGTAATTTTTAATGTAGAGCCGTTAAAACCTGGAACCGCTCCTTTAACATAAAGAAGATTATTTTGAACATCAGCACCTATCAATTCCAAGCTTTGAACAGTTTTTGTTTCATGCCCCATATGACCTGACATTTTTTTTCCTTTCCAAACTCTTCCGGGAGTTTGACATTGGCCGATTGAGCCATGAGCCCTATGAGCCAAAGAATTACCGTGAGTTGCGTCTTGCATAGCAAAATTATGTCTTTTAATAACACCTGCGTAACCCTTACCTTTAGATGTTCCAGATACATCGACCAGCTTTCCAACTTCAAATATATCAGCAGTTAAATGATGGCCAATTTTTAGATCGTCGGTTTCCTCCGTTCTAAACTCAAATAGCTCTCCATTAGGGATGTTTTGTTTCTTGAAAAATTCTGTAGATGATTTTGTTAAATTTTTATTTGTATTTTTTGAGACGACAACAGCACTATAGCCATGTTTTTCATGAGTTTTAATGTCTGCAACGAAGTTTGCCGCAACTGATATGACTGTTACAGGAACTGAAGTGCCATCTTCTTGAAAAAGTCTAGACATCCCTGATTTTTTTCCAACTAAGCCAATGCTCAATTTTATCTCCTTTTATACGGGGCTTATAACCCTCTATGGCCGCTAAGCGTTAAAAAAGTAACAAACTAGCCTAAACTAATTTGCACATCTACCCCAGATGAAAGGTCAAGCTTCATTAAAGCATCAACAGTTTTATCTGTGGGTTCTACTATATCCATAAGTCTCTTGTATGTTCTTATCTCATACTGATCTCTAGCATCTTTATCTTTATGCGGAGATTTCAAGATTGTTGTTCTTTCTTTTTTTACAGGCAAAGGAATTGGTCCTTTTACAATCGCGCCAGTTTTTTTTGCAGTTTCAACAATTAATTTAGTTGAAGCATCAATCAAACGATAGTCAAAAGCTTTTAATCGAATTCTTATTGATTGATTGTCCAATTTTATTAGTTCCTATATTTCTTCTTTATGCAAAATGTTGCGTATTCTATGACTCTAAAGCCCCTAATGTCAACAAATTTAGAGTATTTAAAGATGTATTTTTAAGTTGTTTTTAACTGTTCAGCAATGTTATTTGGTACTTCTGCATATTTAAGAAATTCCATAGAAAAACTTGCTCTACCTTGAGTTGCAGACCTTAAATCTGTTGCATATCCAAACATCTCAGATAAAGGTACTTCTGATCTTACCGTTTTACCAGTTGGAATTTCATCCATTCCTAAAATTATCCCTCTTCGTCTATTTAGATCACCAACTACATCACCCATGTGCTCTTCTGGTGTAACGACCTCTACAGCCATCATAGGCTCCAAAAGGACTGGACGTGCTTTAAGGCAGCCTTCCTTCAAAGCCATTGATCCTGCAATTTTAAAGGCCATCTCACTTGAATCAACATCATGAAAGGACCCATCATATAAAGTTGCTCGGAGCGCAAGAAGTGGGTAACCGGCAATAACACCATTTTTCATCTGCTCTTGAATACCCTTATCAACTGCAGGTATGTATTCTTTTGGAACAACACCTCCAACAATGTTATCTACAAATTCGTATTCATCATCTAGCCCGAGAGGCTCTAATTTAAGCCAGACATGGCCATACTGACCCTTACCACCGCTTTGCCTGACAAATTTTCCTTCCACCTCGACTGTATCCCTAATTGTTTCACGATAAGCGACCTGAGGTTTTCCAATATTTGCCTCTACGTCAAACTCCCTTCTCATTCTATCGACTAAAACGTCTAGATGAAGTTCTCCCATTCCTGAAATAATTGTCTGGGCTGACTCTTCATCGGTGTGCACTCTGAAAGACGGATCCTCTTGGGCAAGTTTTCCAAGAGCGACACCCATTTTTTCTTGATCTGATTTTGTTTTAGGCTCTACAGCAACTGATATCACTGGTTCAGGAAAATCCATTCTTTCAAGAACAACTTGATCATTTAAATCACAAAGAGTGTCTCCAGTGGTTACATCTTTTAGGCCTATGCAAGCAGCGATATCACCAGCACGTATTTCTTTAATTTCATTTCGGTCATTTGAATGCATTTGTACCATTCTTCCAACCCTTTCTTTTTTTGCCTTGGTTGAATTCATGACACCATCACCCACTGATAAAACGCCGGAATATACCCTGATAAATGTTAAAGTTCCAACAAATGGATCCGTAGCAATTTTAAAAGCTAATGCTGAAAATGGCTCTTCATCCGAGGAAGACCTAGTTACCTCAACCTCCTCATCATTAGGTAAAGATCCTTTGATTGCCTTTACTTCATTTGGGGCTGGTAGATACTCTATCGCAGCATCAAGAACAGCTTGAACACCCTTATTCTTAAATGCAGAACCACAAAACGCTGGAACTATTTCATTTGCAAGTGTTCTTATTCTAATGCCAGCTTTAATTTGTTCAGCAGATAATTCACCGTTTTCTAAATAAGCATTCATTAACTCTTCATTTGCTTCTGCAGCACTTTCAACCATAGATTCTCGTAATGATTCGCATGTACTCAAAATATTTGCTGGAATATCTTGTTCTTCAAAAGTTAACCCTTGATCATCTTCATTCCAAAAAATAGCTTTCATTTTGACCAGATCAACAACACCCTTGAAATCTTCTTCTGCACCAATGTTGTATTGCATAGGCACAACATTTGCTTTCAGCCTATCTCTGATTTGATTAGTTACACGAGAAAAATCTGCTCCCGCTCGATCCATTTTATTTACAAATACTATTCTAGGAACTTCATATCGATCAGCCTGTCTCCAAACCGTTTCTGATTGAGGCTCAACGCCGGAAGTGCCACAAAATACTACAACTGCTCCATCCAATACCCTCAATGATCTTTCAACCTCGATAGTAAAGTCTACGTGACCAGGGGTATCAATGATATTAATTCTATGTTGAGGAAATTGTTGCTCCATGCCTGACCAAAAACATGTGGTAGCAGCAGATGTAATTGTGATACCTCTTTCTTGTTCTTGCTCCATCCAATCCATGGTTGCAGCTCCATCATGAACTTCACCGATTTTATGAGATAGGCCGGTATAAAAAAGAACTCTCTCGGTAGTAGTTGTTTTGCCAGCATCAACGTGAGCACAAATACCAATGTTTCTGTACTTACTAAGTTCAGTCTGTCTAGCCATATAAAAACCTATGAAATAATACTAATTAAAAACGGAAATGTGAAAAGGCTTTATTAGCTTCAGCCATTCGATGGACATCTTCTTTTTTCTTGACTGCAGATCCTTTTCCCTCTGCAGCATCAGCTAATTCACCTGCAAGTCTATGATCCATAGACTTTTCACTTCTTTTTCTTGCAGCCTCAACTAACCAACGCATTGCTAAAGCTTGCCTTCGAGAGGGTCTCACCTCTATTGGAACTTGATACGTTGCACCACCAACTCTTCTTGATTTAACCTCGACCATTGGACCGATAGTATCTAAAGCCTTTTTAAATAATTCAACAGGATCAGTTTTTGCAGTTTGATCAATCTTGTTAAAAGCACCATAAACAATCTTTTCAGCAACAGATTTTTTGCCATCTTTCATGATGTGATTCATGAACTTGGCTACGATAATATCTTTGTACTTAGGATCAGGTAGTATTTTTCTTTTTTCAGGACTTCTTCTTCTTGGCATGCTTATTTACCTTTTTTGGCACCATATTTGGATCTGCGTTGTTTTCTATTTGCGACACCAGATGTATCCAAGGAACCTCTAACAGTATGATATCGAACCCCAGGAAGATCTTTTACCCTTCCACCACGAATGAGAACAACAGAATGTTCTTGCAAATTATGGCCTTCACCACCGATGTAAGAAGTTACCTCATAGCCACTTGTTAACCTAACTCTGCATACTTTTCTTAAAGCTGAGTTTGGTTTCTTAGGAGTGGTTGTGTATACACGAGTACACACCCCTCTACGCTGTGGGGACTTTTCCAATGCAGGAACATCGGTTTTCCTCACTTTAGGTTTGCGAGGTTTTCTTATTAGTTGATTTACAGTAGCCATAATTTATTAGTTGGACGCGATTTTATAGACATGATTCACTACGGTCAACATTATTCCTCAGTTTCTTGTAATTCTTGTCGTAATGCGGCTTCGATATCATCTTCAGATAGCATAGATTCAGAAGAATCACTTGCTTTCTTGGCTGCCATTTGGTCATGGAACTCCATTCCTGTTCCAGCAGGTATCAACCTGCCTACAACAACGTTTTCTTTTAATCCTCTTAAATAATCCACTTTGCCAGTTACAGATGCTTCTGTAAGCACTCGGGTGGTTTCTTGGAAAGAAGCAGCAGAAATAAATGAATTAGTTGTAAGTGAGGCTTTAGTAATTCCAAGCAATACTCTTTCAAAGTGAGCAGGCTCTTTATTTGCTGCAACGGCTTTTTCATTTTCTAAAACTAACTCTGCATATTCAACTTGATCACCTTGAATAAACTTGGTGTCTTTTCCATCAATAATTAAAGCCTTTCTAAGCATTTGGCGCAAAATAGTTTCAATGTGCTTATCATTAATTAGAACACCCTGAAGCCTATATACATCTTGAATCTCATTAACTATGAAG
>JADHNV010000067.1 GCA_016779285.1 SAR86 cluster bacterium | reverse complement strand
AAGAGATATTTTAGCTGAAGCTTTTGTCAAAGAAGGCAGGCAGGACCAACCTAGGATTCGAGGCCAACTTCCTACCTGTGTTGATGATAATGGAATTCCAAATATTGATTTAACATTGAATCAATTAGAAAAATCTATGTCAGCTGGTTTGGATGAAGTGGAAGTTTTTCCAATAAACTTTGTTCAATCACCTGATGATATTTACAAGGTGCTTGAAAAGATTTCGGAGATAAAAAAGTAATGAAAAAATCTACTACCTCATCAAAAGTGTCAACCTTAAATGCTCCTTCAAAATTATCTAATTTATATGCTTCAATAATTGACCAAAGAAAATTTTCCTCTCTTAGCACCATCATGTGGGATGAATTTTCCATGAGCGGACATTTTGAAATTAATGGCTTAGAAAATTTTATAGCTGCCATGCAGCAATTAGAAAATTATCAAAGCACCATGCACCAAATTATGAATGTTCACGGAGCGTGGAATAAGAGCATGTATAAAGGAGAAACCTATTGTGTTGCCAGCCATATGTTTGAAAAAGATGATAAGCCTTATAAATTAGATATGGGGATTATCTATTCTGATGTTATTGAGGTAAGAGAGGGAACCGCTAAATTTATTTCTCGTGTTTTTTCACTTAAATGGCAAAAAACCGATATGTTAGATATTCCAGATAAGAATTAATTCTTATTAAATTCTTTTAGAGATTTTTTAAAGAAATCTAATAGCATTTCAACACTTTTCATTCCTGCATAATTTGGCCTGGTAACTAGCGCAATTTCACGATGAGGCCCAGGTTCATTGAGATGTGAAACGGACAAGTCCTTAGTATTCCCAACCAGCTCTTTTAATGCCATTTTCGGGACTAGCGTTGATCCCATATCACCTTTAACTAATTGAATAAGTGTATTTAAGCTTGAAGCCTTCAGAGAATATTGAGATGAGGAAGAAATATTGCATGCATCCAGGATATGATCTTTGAGACAATGTCCATCTTCAAGAAGCATGAGTTCAGAATGTTGCAGCTCAGACGCTCTGATTTCTGATTTTCCAGCATTTCCATTGAGCCGATGCGAGACCCAAAAAAAATCCTCTTCCCAGAACTTGAAGCTATATAGGTCTTGAACATCATAAGGTAAAGCTAAAATAGCCATATCCAAATCACCTTCTTTCACCCTGTTTATTAGAGTACGAGATTGACCTTCCTCCAATTTTAATTTTAGGTTTGAAAATTCTTTTTGCAGTTTAGGTAGAACAATTGGAAGAAAATATGGGCTAATTGTTGGGATAATGCCTATTGATAATGAATGGCTGTGGCTTCCTGAATTATGTTGAGCAAGCTCATGAATGTTGCGCACTTCTAATTTTATGTTTTTTGCTTTATTTAATATTTCTTGACCAATATTTGTCACAATTACTTTTTTATTACTTCTTTCAAAAATTTTTACACCTAATTGAGTTTCTAATTCTGTTATGGCATTACTTAGGGTTGAGGGAGAAATAAAACATTCATCAGCAGCCTTTTTAAAATGAAGGTTCTTTGCAACAGCCAAGGCATAATCAATTTGTTTCAATGTAAGCATAAACAAAATTATTTTATCATTTGTAAAATCGAATATACCATTCTTTTTTTATATATTTACCAATACATAAAAACTAGGTAAGCTAACAAAGTTATGGCTTAAGCCATATAAAATTTTAATCTTAATTTGGTATTTAAATATGAGTAATGAAACTGAAAATAAATGTCCAGTGATGCATGGAAGCTTATCTTCCAACAGCTCAACAGGAACATCTAATAGAGACTGGTGGCCTAACCAATTAAATTTAAGCATTCTCCATCAGCATGATCAAAAAGGTGATCCAATGGATCCTGATTTTGATTACGCTGAAGAATTCAAAAAGCTTGATTATGATGCTCTTAAAAAAGATTTAAACGATCTCATGACTGATTCGCAGGATTGGTGGCCAGCAGACTACGGTCATTATGGCCCATTTTTTATCAGAATGACTTGGCATGCTGCAGGCACATACCGAATAGGTGATGGAAGAGGGGGTGGGGGCACTGGTGCTCAAAGGTTTGCGCCTCTTAATAGCTGGCCTGATAACGGTAACTTAGATAAGGCTAGAAGACTTCTATGGCCAATCAAGAAAAAATATGGCAAGCAAATTAGCTGGGCTGATTTACTTATTTTAGCCGGTAATGTTGCCATTGAATCTATGGGAGGAAAAACTTTCGGATTCGGAGGCGGTCGTCCAGACATTTGGGCTCCAGAAGAGGACATCAATTGGGGTGCTGAAAAAGAATGGTTAACCAATGAGCGATACAGTGGAGTTAGGGATTTAGCTAATCCTCTTGGAGCAGTGCAAATGGGTCTAATTTATGTTAATCCCCAAGGTCCTGATGGCGAGCCTGATCCGTTAAAAAGTGCTGTTGACATTAGAGAAACATTTGGACGCATGGCAATGAATGACGAGGAGACTGTTGCACTCGTTGCTGGAGGGCATACCTTCGGTAAAGGTCATGGAGCTGGTCCTGATTCACATGTAGGTGCTGAGCCAGAAGGCGCATCAATTGAAGAAATGGGTTTTGGATGGACTAGTTCATATGGATCTGGAAAAGGTAGCGATACTATAACCAGTGGCTTCGAGGGAGCATGGACTGCAAATCCAACGCAGTGGGATAATGGATATTTTGATTTGTTGTTTGGATATGAATGGGAGCAAGCAACAACTCCAGCTGGCGCTATTGTCTGGCATGCAGTTGGTCAAAAAGATGAAGATAAGGCCCCTGATGCCGAAGATGCATCGGTTAAGGTTCCAACAATGATGACCACGGCTGATATGGCATTAAGACTGGATCCAGAATATAACAAAATATCAAAACGTTTCCATGAGAACCCAGAAGAATTTGCTGATGCCTTCGCTAGAGCTTGGTTTAAGTTACTGCATAGAGACATGGGCCCTAAAGGCAGATATCTTGGGCCTGAGGTTCCTGATGAGGAGCTAATTTGGCAAGATCCTGTTCCAGCTGGCAATACTGACTTTGATGTTAGTTCAGTTAAACAAGCTATATCTGAATCAGGTCTTTCTATTCAGGAAATGGTAGAAACAGCTTGGGCAAGCGCTTCAACTTTTAGAAATTCAGATCTCAGAGGCGGAGCCAATGGCGCAAGAATTCGCTTGGCCCCACAAAAAGATTGGGAAGCTAATAAACCTGAGCAGCTTGCGAAAGTCTTATCAATCTATGAACAAATTTCTGCAGATACGGGCGCATCTATTGCCGATGTAATTGTGCTTGCAGGAAATGTGGGTATTGAGAAGGCTTCAGGAAAAGAAGTTCCATTTACTCCAGGTCGTGGTGATGCTTCGCAAGACCAGACTGATGTAGAGTCCTTTGCTGTTTTAGAGCCTGTTGCAGACGGTTTTAGAAACTATCTAAGCTCAAAATCTAATATACCTGCAGAAGAAATGATGCTTGATAAATCTCAACTACTTGGCTTGACAGCTCCAGAAATGACTGTTCTGTTAGGTGGAATGAGGTCATTGGGTATAAGCAATAATGATTATGGTATTTTTACAGATAACCCTGATCAACTCTCAAACGATTACTTTGTAACATTGCTTGATATGTCAGTTGCATGGAAACCAAATGGAACTGGTAACTCCTATGAGGGCGTTGATAGAGTATCTGGTGAGAAGGTTAGAACTGCGACCAGAGTTGATTTAGCATTTGGGTCTAACTCTCAACTTAGAGCATTAGCTGAGGTTTATGCCAGTGATGATGCTAAAGAAAAATTTGAGCATGATTTTATTTCAGCTTGGAATAAAGTTATGAATAATGATCTAATCTAATCAATATTGATCTTAAATAAAAAAGGGGGCTTTGGCCCCCTTTTTTTTAATAATGTGGCGGTTTTTCGTAGTCTATTGGAGGGAAAGATATTTTTTTATCTTTCATTGGATAATTTTTCTTTTTACTTGAATATTTTGACATTACATCAGCGGCATCATCAACCGCAGAAGGAGCTTGAGACTCTTGAATCTTTTCAAGACTATCAGTTTTATTTTGTTTATTTTCCATTGATGCCTATTTTACATAATCTCTTGTGATTTTGATGAATTAGGAATGTTTAGTATCATTCGATAATGAAAACAGCAATTTACCCAGGCTCCTTTGATCCAATTACTTTCGGCCATGTAGATATAGTCGAAAGAGCTGCTGCATTATTTGATAAAGTTATTCTTGGGGTCGCTGAGAGTCAATCTAAAAACCCCTTATTCAGTGTGGAAGAAAGAATTGAGCTTATCTCAGAAATTTTTAAGGATAATTCCAAGATTGAAGTTTTAGGTTATTCAAGAAAGTTGACCGTAGATTTAGCAAGAGATAATAATGCTATTGCAATTATTAGAGGCTTAAGAGCTGTGGCAGATTTTGAATATGAATTTCAATTAGCAACCATGAATCGAAGTCTTGCTCCAGATATCGAAAGTATTTTTTTTACTCCTAAAGATACTTTAATTTATGTTTCATCTAGTTTGGTCAAGGAAATAGCTACATTTGGCGGGGATGTTTCTCGTTTTGTTACCCCTAATGTTAAAGCTGCTTTACAAAAAAAGGTTTCAGGTTAAATCTGGCATTTACGACAATAGAATGTTGCTCTTTGTGATTGGACAATTCTCTTAATCAATTCTTGTTTACAACTTATACATTTTTTATTTGCACGATCATAGACTGCGAGATCTATTTTGAAGTACCCCTTATTACCATCAGGCTGATAGAAGTCTTTCAAGGTAGTGCCTCCGGCTTTGATAGCTACATTTAATATTTTTTTGGTTGATGTAACAATCTTATGATGTTCTCTTTTTGTAAGGGTTTTGCTTTTTCTTGTAGGTCTAATGTTCGCATCAAATAGTATTTCATTGGCATAAATATTTCCAATACCAACAACATTATGTTGGTTCATGAGCGCATTTTTTATAGGCGACAAAGATTTTTTAATTTTTTGAAATAAGTATTCTCCATTGAATTCTTCTGACAAGGGTTCAGGACCTAGTTT
>JADHNV010000006.1 GCA_016779285.1 SAR86 cluster bacterium | reverse complement strand
ATATGTCCATGTCTCATCCTCGAAATATAAAAAAGGTCTATCAGAAAATTTTTCTGTGGTGGCTTGAAAAGTATGAGCTAATGAAGCTTTATCCTCAGGATCTGGGAACTTATAACGCAAGACTGGAATCAGATATCTCAGCTCGCCCAAGACTCTAAAAAACTCTATAACTTTTTTAAACAAAATTTTCCCCTAAAAATCTACTTTTTGATAAAAAGTAGTTTATGGATTCTATCAAATAACTTCATCATTAGTAAAAATGAAGATTTGTTTTAGAGATAACCCTTTGACTTAAGTTTAAAAATGTATGTTGAGTAGCTCCGTTAAATCCATGAATTTTGCTGGACTGGAGTCACTGACTAAATTTTTTGAAAAGAATATATGCTCCCAATACCTAAAAGCTGCGTCAATTCGTCTAAAAATAAATAGGATTCTTCCATGAGTTTGATATCTAGCAAATCATCAGGATTAATACGATCTCGGTAATGTTTACTGACTAAGGCTCTCAAATTAATTAGCTTTTCTGGACTCAGAAGAAATTTTTTATTAATTTTATCTAGCTCATCACTATTCACTACAGCTTTAAATCTTAGACATGCTGGTCCTCCCCCATTCATCATACTTTGGTGAATATCAACAAACTCAAAGCGCTTAATGGGTGACGAAGATTTAATTTCTTCCAGCCATTTCATGCAATTGCCATGATTCTGAACTTCTTCAGGCAACAGCATCATCATTTCATTATTCTTAACAGTAATTAATTGTGAATTAAGTAAATAACTTGATACAAGGTCATCGAGAGAAATATCTCTAGAGAGAATCTCAATGGGATGAAAACCTTTCACATGATCCTTAAGTTGGTGCAATACTCTCTCTAATTCAACCCTGTCTGCAAATGCCTCTTGATGAAAGATAAAAACCTCTTCATTGGCTAGGCTCACAATATCATTATGAAAACTACCTGAGTAAATAGCTTGTTCATTTTGTTTTAAAAACAGCACTCTGTCTGGATCAAGTTGATGCTGGGTTGAAACCGCTTGAGAGATTTCTTCTGCTTGGCGAGCAATGATGCCTTGGTGAACTTCAAATGCAGAACTTCCATAGACAAAAATCTGAAAGCCTGGCATAAGATGCTTAGCACTCACTCTGAGATGGTTTGCAGCCCCTTCGTCACCATATCCTGATATGTTTTTAATAGGTTCATGCACCTTAGCAACTCCGTCAAACATAAGTTCTAATTGAGTCTTTGTAAATTCATGTTCAATTGAACGGTGAAACATGGAATTTAAATTGGCTGGAGTAATGTGGATATTTTGATCATAACTATCGATACTGGGAGAGAAAGTTGCTGCATTGGCTGCCCACATTGATGAGGCAGAATAAACATTTTTTAATAAAGCTGGATTTTTTTTGGCTGCTTGATTGATGACCTCTTTATCTGTTCCGCCAAACCCTAGATCTCTAAGAATCTTTAAATATGGACGCTCATGAGGTAAGAAAAATCCCTGTGGAATTCCTTGATCCATAATGAGCCTCATTTTATCAAGACCCTGCAATGCAGCAGCTTTAGGATTTGAAGTTTGGTTGAGATGTTTTTGTGAAGCTAAATTACCTTGGGATAAACCAGCATAGTTATGAGTCGGTCCAATTAAACCGTCAAAATTAATCTCCCCTGAATAAGTCATCTATAGTCTTTTTACAATTGATGCCTTTGGCCATGCACAATAATCTGCGGCATAAAAACCTGCAGGTCTCAGATTGCCACTTCTTCCTATTCCACCAAATGGAAAAGCTCCAGATGCACCCGTTGTAGTTGAATTAAAGTTGATTACACCTGCATTAATTCTTTGTGTGAATCCTTCGAATAATTTCTCATTGTCTGAAATGAGTCCTGCTGCTAAACCATATTTTGTATTATTTGCCTCTGCCACAGCATCATCAAAGGTGTCTGCAAAATATACCTGCAGCATGGGACCAAAGTTTTCTTCATCATAAGATTGTTTCATTCCGGTAATATTGATCAGACTAGGCGTGACTAAGTTAAATGAACCTCTAACTTTACGTGCCTTTAGAATTGATTTAGCGCCCAGCTTGATTAGCTTATCTTGAAAAGCTAAAAATCTATCAGTGGCTTTGGGAGAGATTAATGGGCCGTAGTAAAGATTTGATTCATCTGCAAAGGAGAGCGATTGAACGTTCTGCTTCAATTGAGCTAAGATTTTTTTACCATTATTAGTATTGGGAAGAATCAGGCGACGAGCACAAGTACAACGTTGGCCCGATGAAATAAATGCAGATTCAAAAATAAGATCTACTGCAGCATTAATTTTTTGAGTTGACCAAACCACCAATGGATTATTGCCACCTAATTCCAATGCTAGGATCTTCTCTGGGAAGTCAGCCATGATTTTACTAATTTGTTTGCCAACTTTGTAGCTACCAGTGAAAAGCAATCCCTTGTTTAGGGGGTGCTTACAAAGACCTTGAACTATATCTTTGCCTCCATGAATCATATTAATCACACCAGCAGGCAATCCCGCTTTATCCCATAGCATCATCATGTACTCTGCAACCATGGGAGTCGACTCGCTTGGCTTATAAACAATCGTATTTCCGGCAATAAGTGCTGGAGTTATATGCCCATTGGGTAAGTGTAGCGGGAAATTAAAGGGTCCAACAACCGACATAACACCGTGAGATGCATGCTGTAGACTTGTCTGCATGACGCCCAGAGAATTTCTTTCAGAACCTGTACGTTTTTTATATGCAAGAATTGAATTATTAAGCTTGGCCACAGTGGCAGCAACCTCAGAAGCAGCATCAGCATGAGTTTTGCCAGTTTCTGTTGAAATAAGCTTAGTCATTGGCAACTTATTCTTTTCAAGCAAAGCATAAAATTTTCTAATAATTTTTATTCTTGCTTGGATAGATTCTGTCGACCATTCATCATGACTATTATGGGCAGCATGCATTGCTGCATTTAATTGTGAAGTATTGGCAAAATTGCCCTCCCAAACTATTTCACCGGTTAAAGGGTTCATTGACTTAAATAGCTTACCTTTACCTGAAGTCCATTGATTTTCTATGTAAAGCATCAGTTAACCTGCGCTAGAGAGTTTGGCTTTAAATTTAAAGCTTTCGCTACTTTGGCTGAGATAAAAAGCTCCTTCTTATCTTTATCAAAAGCATAATTTTCTTTGACCACGGCAAATTCATCAATGGATGGATTTGAGATAAAACCAAATCGATCAAAGTTAATATTTCTTTTGATCACAATGGGAAATAACTTTGCAGATTTGACTAAGGGAATATCTTTGATTTTTGCCTCCAGGCATGGCCCTCCATCTAAAACATCTATCAAACCATTGGGTCTAAAGTTTTGTTTTCTCAACAGTGAATATGCGGGCATGGCGTTAGGGTGGGGTTTGCCGATAACTCTTTGTACTTTTTTTGGCATATGCTCAATGATAAAGGGGTATTTAGGAATAGATTCCATAATAAAATGGTTATCTATGTAGCTAATTTCATCGGCTTTAAAAAAATCAAGATTAAAAAAAGTTTTACTAAATGAATTCCAAAAATAAGACTCGTCTTTAGCATTTTTAAATCCTCTGATTTCTACAAACAGCTTTGGATCAAAGCGTTGTTGATGAGCAGACATAAAAATAAACCTAGAAAAAGAAAGAAGTGAGCCTCGCCCCTTTCCGCGAAAAGCTGGCTTAAGAAATAAAGTTCCTAGTTCGGAATATGGCTGCCTGCAAAGGTGAAGGGAAAGCACATCTAAGTCTTTGGTGAAATTTAGGGATTTAGATTCAAGCTGTGAAATAGATTTCTTAAAAAAAACCGAAGGCTTTTTCAGCGAAACAGAAGTATAAATAGCTGATAAACCAACTATACGGCCATTGTCTTCGAGAACGAATAAATAACTATCATGATTTGGCTTCTTGGTTGGTTTTTTTCTAGATTTTTCTGACCATGCAATTCTTTCTTTGATCTCTTTAGGTGTTTTTGGCATGGTGGTCATGCCTTTACCAGAATGCTTAATCAAATGCTCAACACTTTTAAAGTCTGAATTTTTTACAAGTCTTACAACTTTCATAAAGTCATTATAACAACTCTGAGCTGATGGGAGTGGTGATTAGGATTGCATAGATCGCTATTTCAATTTACAAATAATTTCATTGTAAAATTTTTCCATGCCTTCAATTTTTTTTTCCAGAGGCGCATCATTCATCGTTCCATATAGCATCCATGGGTATGTGGTCATGGTCGTAACGCCCAGATCTTTCATTTGCCCAAAACCTTCTAGGCTAAATGCATCCCAGCAACTAAAGCAAATATACTCATAATTATCTTTGGGAGGTAGCTCTTGTCTTTTTACATTTAATTTTGCCATCAAGGTTTCGAGCTCGCTTAAACTGTGCATATCTGAAATCCAACCATCATGCCTTGCTGCCCTGTTGAGAGCTGGCTCTGAAAAGCCGCCAACATAGATAGGAATATTTTTTTTTGGTGCAGGCAGCATCTCTAATTTTTTGAAATTAAAAAATTGGCCTTTGAACTCAACCATCTCTCCAGACCATAGCAACTTCATAATTTCAAGCATTTCATCAGCTCGGGCTCCTCTTCGTCGAAATTCTTGGCCGCCTGCTTCAAATTCTTCTGGCATCCACCCCATGCCTATTCCCAAGTCAAACCTTCCATTGGAAACTGCATCGAGAGTAGATACTTCTTTAGCCACTCTGAGTGGATTTCTAGCCGGAAGAACATAGACGCTAGTATAGAATCTTATATTTTTTGTAGCTCCAGCAAGAAAAGATAATGTGTTTATAGGATCTGGCCAATCTGTACCCTGTTCCCACCTTACACTTCCATCATCAGTGTATGGGTAAGGGACTGAAAAATTTTCTGGATGAATTAAATGATCTGAGACAGCTAGGAAATCGTAGCCAATTTCATCTGCGGCTATACCCAATAGCTTTATTTCATCCATTGGTAACATTGACAGAGGTATTGCAAATTTCATATTCCCATTGCCCTAGTAACAAACCAAAAAGTTCCCATAGAGAATACTACAGCACCTGTAATATTGTGAATAGAACCATAATAAGATTGAGAAAAATAGTATTTTGCTAATGCGAATAAGCCGAGTATTCCAAAAGCTACAGCTAACTGACCCAACTCAACTCCAAGATTGAAACTTAAGATTATCTGCCACAATCGTTCTTGGGGAATACCTACTTCTGCAATTGATGAAGCAAACCCAAGCCCGTGAATCAATCCAAAAAATACAGTAATCATCAAGGGGATCCATGGAGAGGAATAATGATGTGTCAGAATTAAATAAATAGTTAGAAATAATGCCAAACCAAGGACTAATAGAGGCTCTAGCACTCCAAATATTGCCAATGGAAATAATGCAATAGATGCAAAAATTAAATGTTTGATTCCCTTATCAAATTCATAATGATGTTTAAAAAACTTTTCAACGGCTAAAAGCAATATTGAAAATCCTATTAAAATCTCAACCATTTCTGAATGCACTCTCAAAACATTCATAGCACCAAGGCCAAGAGTTAAGCTATGCCCAATGGTAAATCCAGTAATGGCAAGAATGAGGTTTCTACCTTGGTATAACAGAATGAGGCCCAGCAAAAATGCTAGATGATCCCAGCCACTTAAAATATGCTCTATACCTGAAATTAAATAACCCCAATAGGAGTTTTTATTTCTGTTAGGTTGAGATAATGAATTAATCTGCCAAAGATCGGTTTGACTTGCGAACATAAATTCAGGAATGGTTTTACCATCCAAGACTCCTCTAGCAATATGTGTATGAGTAACGCCTAGGTCTTGGAATAAAGAGATTGAGATATTCGATGGCAATGTTGAGCACTGAAAATCCCAATAAAATTTTAAAACACCAGCTGCATTGTTTTCATTGAATTCTACTGGTTGATTTAACTTGCAAGTATCCCCAAGAAAAATTGCATCGCTTAAATAATTTATAAAATCCTCATACGATCGAAATTTTATACCTGGATTAAAAGCTTCAAAAATACCTCGCTTTATTGTTCCCGTGATCCTAACTTCGGCTCCACTTTCATGGCTTGTAAAATTAAACTTTGAATAAGACTCACTACGATTATGAGCTTCCAGCGGCAACAAAAGCTGAAAGATAAATAAAAGTAAAAGCTTTTTAAAGGTCATTTGCCTTAACAACGTCATACCAATTTCTGAGATCTTCTAAATATTCGTCTAACAACTCCTCTCCTTTAAATCGAATAAATTCAGACTCCACTTGCTGATAGACATCATTAAACTCAGGAGCGCTAGATATAATTTTTTGAAGTGGCACCAATAAATGGAAACTCCCATCAAGCTCTATCAGATCACTCACCTCACCTTCTTCTAGGCCCAATGCAATCTGAGTGAGAGAAGGTCCAATGTATTCCCTAATTTTCATTGCCGGCAGTAAAACATTAGGCAGACTAATAACTTCATTTTCAGCAAGCTGCTTTGCAGCGACAAGATCACCCTCAATAAGTAAGTCTCTAGCTTGATTGCCAGCATTCGCTTTGTTGCTATTAAAGCTTAACTTTAAAAGTTGCAGCTTGGGGCTGGGCGTAAACAAATCCTTGTTAACAGAATAGAAGTCTTCAAGGTCTTGCCTCGAAATACGCAAATCATTTGTCTCAGCAATAATTGAGCCAATCATTTTTTGAATGATTGTGCTTCTGATCTCGGTATCATTCTCAATCATCCCAAGATCAATCCCTCGCTGAATCAATAACTCCTCATCGATCATTCTTTCGAGGATATTCTCTGGATCTGAGTCTATTAATCCGGTTTTTCTTGATTGAGCAATTGATTCTAAATAAATCTCATACTTTTCTTTTGAAATTGCCCTCTCATCAATTTTAGCAACCCAATTCAGCTGAGAGACATCAATCTCTTTAACAAAACTTGAGCCTATAATTCCAATGGAGAGAATTCCGCCTAAAATTAGTAATGGATGAATTCCTAGCCTCCATTGAAAAGCATTTTTGTGATTTGAAGTTGGGGTCAAGGTCATCTTGATATGATCTATATCATCTTCTAGATACACCTCACCCTGAGGTACAAAACCAAAATCTTTATAGAAGTTTAAAAGTCTGTATTGTGCAGATAAACCTATTTCATGATTTGAGTATTTAGATGCACAAAACTCAATGGCCTCCTGAGTTAAAATCTTTCCAACACCTTCTCCTCTAATCTTCTCAGCTGTTAATACTCTACCAATTTCTGGTCCCTCGTAACGTTTTCCAGGCTTTGCAACTCTTAGGTAACCCACCAGCTCATTGTTCTGATAGGCAAGCAAGTGATCACAATCTTGATCTTTAAAATCGGCATCAATAAATGGACAATCCTGCTCAACAACAAAGACTTGCTGGCGAAGATTAAGCAATGCATATAATTCATCTTTGGTTAGGGCCGAGTAAGATTTCCATTTAATTCTCATTCGATGATTATATTTGTTTTATTCCGTATAATCTAAATTCAAAATTAGGAGTTCTACATGAGTGAGTTATACAACATAAGCGTTAAGGACATTGAATTAAATTCAGTAGATTTAAGCGACTACCGAGGAAAAACACTATTAATTGTAAATGTAGCTAGTAAATGTGGATTTACTCCTCAATACAAAGATCTTCAAAGTCTCTATGAAAAATATAAAGATCAAGGCTTGGAAGTGCTTGGCTTTCCATGCAATCAGTTTGGTGCCCAGGAAGCTGGGACTAATGAAGAGATTCAATCATTCTGTGATCTCACATTCAATGTATCATTTAAGTTGTTTGATAAAATAGATGTGAATGGTTCAAAAGCCAGTCCTTTATTTAAATTTCTCAAACATGAGTCTCCTGGAATTCTCAGCACAGAGGCAGTCAAATGGAATTTCACGAAGTTTCTTGTCAACAAACACGGTGAAGTTGTTAAAAGATTTGCTCCTAAAGATGGTGGGTCTGCAATTGAATCTGAGTTACAAAAAATTCTCTAACCTAAATCTTCAAACTCATTAGTAAAGCATCCTCTTTTGGAGAGCCACTATAATAATTTGGTCGAATCGCATCTTTATGGAATCCTCTTTTTTCGTATAAATTTATTGCAGGCAAATTAGAAACTCTCACCTCAAGCGAAATCATCTTCACTCCAATTGTTTTATTTTGAAGAATGATTTGTTGCAATAGTTTATCTCCAAGACCCCTGCCCTGATGAGCTGGATCGATAGCAATGCTTAACAAGTGTGATTCAGGAATTATTGGGGAATAGATAGCAAATCCTAAAATATTATTCTCTTCGTGCATAACTGATGAATAATGACCGACTTCCATTGAGGATAGAAATTGCGCTGTTGACCATGGCATTTGATTCGTCTTATTTTCTATTTCTACAATGGCTGAAATATCATCTACGCTAGCAGGCCTAATCAAAGCGTTCATTTAAGTTGATTGCAAAGGCTTGAGTTTCCCCCAAAGCTCCTTCTTTAGGTCTGGATTTAATAGCATATCCTCTAGGGTAGGTGAAAAAATTGGATCTAGCTCATCAAACAAGTTCTCTAACTCACAAAATGCTATTGAAGCCTTAAGATTTGAAGATCCATTCAAATCATTTTTATTAAAGGGTTCTTGCAAGGAAGCGGTTAAAATCCCATGAGAGGTTGGCTGATTAGGGCCACGAATTGCTCCGATGATAGCTTCAAGTAACTTTATCTCTTTTTCCGGATATTCATCTACAGAATTAGCATGTAATGTTAGAATGTTGTCCTTTTGAAAAAAGTAGATGTTAATTTCATTATTTATAGAAGAATTTTTTGCATCCTCAAATAGAGGGATGCCCATTTTGGAAAGAATATACTGAGATTTATTTGATAACATCACACAAGCAATCATGAAAGATTTAATAAAAAAATACAAACCTTTTGAACCTATTCCATTAAAAGGAAGAAATTGGCCAAATAAAGTTATCCAATCAGCACCCAGATGGTGCTCTGTTGATCTGCGCGATGGAAATCAAGCTCTCATTGAACCAATGGGTCATGAAAGGAAAAAACGAATGTTTAAACTTCTTTGTGATCTTGGGTTTAAAGAAATTGAAGTGGGTTTTCCAGCAGCATCTGAAACAGATTTTGAATTTGTACGATGGCTAATAGAAGAGAAAAAAATACCTTCAGATGTAACAATCCAAGTCCTAACTCAGGCCCGAGATCATATAATTGAAAGGACTTTTGAGTCTCTTAAAGGGGCCTCTCAAGCTATTGTTCATTTTTATAATTCAACTTCCACCCTACAAAGAAAAGTTGTTTTTGATCAAAACAAAGAAGGTGTAAAAAAAATAGCAACCGACGGTGCCTTGCTGGTCAAAACACTAGCATTAGCTAGCCCTGAAACAAAATGGTCTTTTGAATACTCTCCTGAGAGTTTTACTGGCACAGAACTCGATTATGCAGCAGAAGTTTGTAATGCTGTAGTAGATATTTTAAAAGATGTTTCATCTGAAAAAATCATCATCAATCTTCCCGCAACTGTTGAGATGGCAACACCAAATATCTACGGTGATCAGATAGAGTGGATGAATGAAAACTTAAAAAATCGCAAGAGCATTTGTCTATCATTGCATCCTCATAATGATCGCGGAACTGCAGTTGCAGCCTCTGAGTTTGGTCTTATGGCTGGCGCTGATAGAGTGGAAGGCACTTTATTTGGGAATGGTGAGAGAACCGGTAACGTTGACATAGTAACAATCGCGCTCAATTTACTTACCCAAGGAATAGATCCAGAGCTTAATTTCTCAGATATTAACGCCGTCATAAGAGAGGTGGAGTATTGTAATCAACTTCCGGTTCACCCAAGGCATCCTTATGCAGGAGATCTAGTATTCACGGCTTTTTCTGGGTCTCATCAAGATGCAATCAAAAAAGGCTTAAATGCCCTAGAGAAATCAAATAAACCAGAATGGGAAGTCCCCTATTTGCCAATTGATCCAGCAGACCTTGGAAGATCATATGAGGCAGTTGTAAGAATAAATTCACAATCAGGTAAAGGCGGAATAGCATTTATTCTTGAAAAAGACCACGGGGTATCTCTTCCCCGAAGACTGCAAATCAATCTGAGTGAAAAGGTTCAAAAAGTTGCAGATGAGACTGGTAAAGAGGTCATGTCTAGAGATATATGGAAAGTGTTTGAAAAAAACTACATTGCTTTTCCAGGAAAACTCGAGCTAATTCATTATGCTCTTTCCTCAACAGAAGATTCCTCAGGAATTACTTCAGATAAAGTGGAAATTACATTAAAAGTTGAGAAAGATGAAGTTAATCTTGTCGGCATTGCTGGGGGCCCTATTGAAGCTTTTGTATCTGCGATCAATAATCATTTTGCAACTTCAATTACCGTGTCTGATTACCATCAACATTCTGTGACATCGGGCGCCGATGCAAAAGCTGCCGCATTCATTGAGTTAACTCTTGAAGGCAAAAATGAGTGGGGAGCCGGCATTGATGGCAATACTGTGAAAGCCTCTTTTCAAGCAATTGTAGCCGGATTAAATAAGCTGATTACTTAAAGTCAGGCTCACGCTTTTCTAGGAAAGCTTTAACTCCTTCCATATTTTCTGCAGACCCAAAAATGTTATTTTGTGCCTCTGCCTCTGCCTTAAAGGTTTCATCGTATGTTTGAATTAATGCATCATTCATCAGTTTTTTTGTTAATGATAGTGCTTGGGGGGATCTCTTGGCTAAATGTTCAGCCCATTTTTTTGTTTCAGCAGTCAAATCATCTAATTCCACTACTTTGTTAGCTATGCCCAGAGTTAAACAATCAGCAGAAGATATTTTCTTTGCTTCAATTGCATATTCTAAAGCACGCGCGTATCCAATGGCTCTTGTAAGAAGGAAGCTGAGCCCACCATCGGGTACCAAGGCAATGTTACTAAACGCAGACATAATGTATGCATCTTTAGCCATAATTCTTAAATCACAGGCCATAGCCAATGCAGCGCCTATGCCAGCAGCTGCTCCATTAATTGAGCCAATGACTGGTTTTGGCATTGTAATAATGTTCTTTAAAAATGGGTGGTAACCTCTTAACAAAGCATCCTTTGTATCTACCCAAGATGCATCTCTTTCAGTTAAATCAGCGCCAGCAGAAAAACCTCTACCCTCTCCAGTTATGACCAAAACCCTAATTTGAGAATCATTTTTTACTATTTCAGTAGCATCTCCCATGTCCCAAATAAGTTGCTCGTTAAATGCATTCATCATTTTGGGGCGGTTAATAGAAATAGTTGCAACCCTATTTTCAATACCTAGACTTATTGTTTCATAACTCATATTTCTCTCCGAAATAAATGATTATTTCTTATTTAGGACCAAATCACCATCACAAAAAGTTAAAAAGGCACTCTTTTGCTCATTATCAGCTCTAGACCAATGGACTTGAGTTTTTGGAGTTGGATTCGAATAAATAAAAGCTTTTAAGATTTCACTAATAATTTTTTTATTTGGCATGGCCACATTATTGAGTTTGATCCAATATCTAATAACTTCTATGCAGATTTCTTCTTCAAGATTGAGTAAAAATGACCGCTGCAATTTTAAGCCTTCCATCTTTTTTCCAAATTGCTTATGAAGAAAAAAATCATGAGTTTTTTTGTGTTTTGAAACTAGTTCAGCCATTTGTTGAATTTGCTTGCTTGCATTCGGCCATCTACTTAAAGCAATTTTAAGAACTTTATTGCGGATATAGTTACGATCTTGACTATCTTCAAAGTTAGTATCATCTGTCATAAATTCAATATCATTAATAGATAAGTATCTAGAAAGGTCCGCTTTAGTATAAGCAAGCCAAGGTCTTAAAATTACACCTTCGCCTAAAGTCCGTTTGTTGATTGGTCCTTGAAGGCCATCTAATCCAGTTCCACGAAAGAGTCTAAATAAAATTGTTTCAGCCACATCATCTGCATGATGCGCCATTAACAGCTGATCATTTGATTTTATAACTTCTTCAAAAATCTTATACCTAGCATTTCTTGCAGCTGATTCAAGCCCCGATTTTTTTGAATCTATGTTTACGACATAGCTTTTAAAAGCAATTCCTCTGTTTTTACAAAATATTTTGCAGTGACTTTCCCATTGGTCTGAATTTTTATGCAGTGAGTGATTTATATGAATTGCAGAAAGATTGCCATGTAGCAGCCCTTGCTGATTAAGTTGATGACAAAAATGTAATAATGCAGAGGAATCCCCGCCGCCACTAAAGCCAACAGTAATATTTTTGTTAGGATCAACCAAATCAAAGAAAGCTTTTCGATCAAACAAAATTAGGCGCCGATTTTAAGCAAGCGCTGATAACGTCTTTGCAGCAACTCCTCTTGAGAGAATTTTGATAGCTCTGCTATATTTGATAGCAACGATGATTTAATGTTGGCTGAAACTAGATCATAGTCTTGATGCGCCCCACCAATTGGCTCGACAATAATCTCATCAACAATGTCTATTTTTTTTAAGTCGCTTGCTCCAACCTTCATGGCTTCTGCAGCTGCTGGAGCCTTGTCTGATTCTCTCCAAACAATAGATGCACATGCTTCAGGTGAGGCAACTGAATAAGTACCATATTCTAAAATAGCGACATGGTCACCTACACCTAATGCTAAAGCTCCACCAGAACCTCCTTCACCGGTCACAACAACTAATATTTTAGTTTTTAAACTAGACATCACTGCTAAATTTCTAGCAATTGCTTCACTTTGACCTCTTTCTTCACCCTCAACCCCAGGATATGCTCCAGCTGTATCAATAAAAGTAATAAGTGGCATGTTAAATTGTTCAGCAAGTTGCATTAGCCTTTTGGCTTTTCTGTAACCCTCAGGTTGAGGCATTCCAAAATTTCTCTTAACCTTTTCATGAGTATCTCGTCCTTTTTCATGACCGATAATCATTACGGGCATGCCTTCTAATGTTGCAATCCCTCCAACCAAAGAGGCGTCATCACCAAATTGGCGGTCTCCATGCAACTCCTCAAAACCATCAAAAATTCTTTTTATAAAATCAAGTGTGTGTGGCCTATGAGGATGTCTGGCAACTTGAACTTTTTGCCAAGTGGACAACTTTGAATAAATTTTCTTTGTTAGCGAAGCTTGCTCTGATTTTAATTTATCAATTTGAGGCAAAAGCTCGGGGTTGTCTATAGCAGCTAATTGCAAAGCTTCAATTTTTTCCACAACTTCTGCTATGGGTTTTTCAAAATCTAAAATGTTAGTACTCATTTGTTTAATGTGATCGCCTCATCACCGAACATATCCTTTAAAATTTTAATATTCTCTGTTGATGGCATAAGTTTAAATTCATCTCCAAGCTCTATTATAGCCTCAGAGCTATCATGATGAATTTTTAAATGTATTTTACAGTTTCCATGCTTCCAGAAATCACCATTCAAATTTTTTAAATTGGCCATTTGAGATTGAATGGAATCATCTGACAGATCTCTTGCATCAATCGTAATGGATTTATTACCTTGACTCATCTGGGACTCAATCGAGGCCACGGATCCCACTTTCATCTTGTACATTCTTCTGTTCAATTCTTTAGATTTATAATCATCTATTTCAACTGAACCAGAAAAAATTAGAATAGAGTTCGTCTTCAATAGTAAATGATATTTCTCCAAGACATCGGTACTAATTGTGCCTTCCATGATGCCAGTCCCATCATCAAAACTAATAAATGCAATTTGCTTGTTTGAGCGATCTCTTATTTGTCTATATGAATTTAACAATCCAACTATCTTAGCTCTCCCGATGTCATCGTTAATTTCTCTGATTGAGTGAGATCTTAGATTTGAGATCATGCCTTCTATTGCAATCACTGGATGCCCTGAAAAATAATATCCAAGAGCGTCTCTCTCGTGATTGAGTAAATCTTCTTCTGATACTTCCTTTACATTTAAATATTTCTCATATGGATCAAATGTTTCTTCCATTGCAGCAAAAAGGTCAGACGTGCCGGTCATTTGAGCGCTATTCTTTTGACCCTCTCTTAGCATGTCCTCCATGCAAGCAAGTGCTATGGACCTAGATGGGGCTAATGCATCAAAGGCTCCTGCTTTGGTAAGAGCTTCAATAGATTTTTTGCCGCCCAATCTGATATCTACTTTTTTTGTTAAATCAAATAAATCTTTAAACGAGTAATTTTTTCTCACCTCAATCACATGATGAATAAAAGAGTCTGCCACGCCCTTAATTGCTCCTAAACCATATTTAATTTGAAGGTCTGAGTTGACATCAAAGTGTTTGTTGCTGGTTTTAATGTCAGGAGTCAAAACCCTAATATTCATCTCCTTACACTCATTAACAAGTGTGCTAATTTTATCGGTATTCCCTAATTCGGTTGATAAAACAGCTGCCATAAAATGCTCAGGAAAGTATGTTTTTAAATATGCGGTTTGATAAGAAAGCATTGCATAAGCGGCTGAGTGAGATTTATTAAAACCATAACCAGCAAATTTTTCTATGAGATCAAAAATTTTCTCAGCAGTAGCTTTTTTAATTTCGTTTTGAAAGCAGCCATCAACAAAAATCTGTCTTTGTTGTTCCATCTCTTCAACTTTCTTCTTTCCCATTGCCCTTCTTAAAATATCAGCTTGGCCAAGTGAATAGCCTGCTAAAACCTGTGCTGCTTGCATTACCTGCTCTTGATACAAAATTACCCCATATGTTTCTGATAAGACTGGAGCAAGCAACTCATGTGGAAAAGTAACTTTGCTCTTGCCGTGCTTTCTGTCAACAAATTCATCATGCATGCCAGACTCAAGAGGTCCAGGCCTATATAAAGCTAGTAAAGCCACAATTTCTTCAAATTTGGTTGGCTTGAGCCTGCGAATAAGCTCTCTCATGCCAGTTGACTCAAGTTGAAATACAGCCGTTGTTCTTCCAGAGGCTAGCAATTCAAACACCTTCGGATCATCTAAGGTGAGTGAGGTAAGGTCTAACCTATCTTTATTATTCTTGGCTAAATATTCGTTAATTGTTTTTACTGCTCGATCTATGACCGTAAGTGTTCTCAAGCCCAAAAAATCAAATTTAACTAATCCGATAGTCTCAACATCATCTTTATCAAATTGAGTCATCAGTGAATTAGATTGAGGATCAAAATATGTGGGGCAAAAATCTGTTATTGATCCAGGAGCAATGACAATTCCTCCAGCATGCTTGCCAACGTTTCGAGCTATCCCTTCAAGTTTATAAGCCAAATCGATGATCTCAGAAACTTCTTCCTCATCCTGAATCATTTTTTTAAATATTGGTTGGGAGCCAATAGCTTTTTCAAGAGTCATTCCCGGTACAAAAGGTATCATTTTTGAGATTCGATCACCCAAAGCATATGGTTTGCCAAGAGCTCTCGCGACATCCCTTACCACTGCACGTGCTGCCATTGTTCCAAATGTTGCAATCTGAGAAACAGCAGATTTTCCATACTTTTGTCCAACATAGTCAATGACCATATCTCTTTTATCCATGCAAAAATCAATATCAAAATCTGGCATGGAGATTCTCTCAGGATTAATAAATCTTTCAAAAAGCAGATTATGTTCAATTGGATCTAAAGCCGTTATTCCTAGAGCGTATGCTACTAAAGAACCAGCCCCCGATCCCCTTCCTGGGCCCACCGGAACATCATTATCTTTAGACCATTGAATGAAATCTGCCACAATTAAAAAATAACTAGAGAAACCAGTTGCATGAATCTGTGTTAATTCATAATCTAAGCGTTGCAGATAAATCTCTTCTTTTTCTGCTGCATAGGACTCAATAATCTTATTAAGCTGTTTCTTAGAAAGCTCTGATAAAAAAGAATTGAAATCATGCTCCTGTGGGACAGGATATTCTGGAAGAAAGTATTCATCTGTTTTAAGAGTAACATTACATTTTTGGGCAATTGCAAAAGTATTATTTATTAAAGTTTCTGCATCACAGTCACTAAATAAATTTGTAATCTCATTAGTGGATTTAAAAAATTGCTCAGGGGTGTAGAGCTTTGCACGATTGGAATCATTCAATGTTTTTCCTGTATTAATGCAAACTTTAGTCTCATGAATATCAAAATCTTCTTTTTGAGAAAACATTGCATCATTGGATACTATGATTGGAATCTTTAATTCAGATGCAATGGGTAAAATACATTGAATAAATTCTTCTTCAAAATTTTTACCCAGCCTTTGAAGTTCAATACAAAAATCATCCTGAAAAGTTTCCTGAAAGGACATTAATTCAGTTTTTAAATCTTGATGTTTATTAAGTTGGGTTAATTTAAAAATTGTAGATTCTGCGCCTCCTGAAATTACTACAATGTCTCCAGCACAGCTTTTTAAATCATCGAAAGTAATAGAAAGACGCCCATTTACTTGTTGAAGTTGAGACTTAGAAATTATGCCCATCAAAGATTTAAGACCAACATTGTTTTTGGCTAGGCAAAGGATTTCTCCAAGCTCCCCCGAGTTTGATCTTAAATTAAGAATCGTTCCAGCAATAGGTTTAATGCCTGCAGCTTCTGCTTTCTGAAAAAATTTAACCATCCCAAACATATTATTTAGGTCAGATAATGCTACTGCTGGCATATTAAGCTTTTTAGAATTTTCAACAATCTCATTGATTCTGAGCAAACCTCTTGAAATACTAAATTCCGAAGAAACTCTTAAGTGAATGAAAGGAGTCTGCATAATTATACTATTACTCCTTTGAAAGATTTTCTATGGAAAGGTGTATAGCCTGATTCTTTCAGAGCATTTAAATGATGCGCAGTTCCATAGCCTTTGTTTTTTGCAAAAGCATAAATTGGATATCTGTGATCAAGTTTTGTCATGAATGCATCTCTATGTACTTTAGCAATAATTGAGGCAGCTGAAATTTCAGGAATTAGCTGATCACCCCCAATCACTGCCTTACAATTTAACTCAACATTTGGGATAAATTTTCCATCAACATAAACTAAGTCCGGAGTGATGGGCAAGTTAATTATAGCTTTTTGCATTGCTAAGAGGGTTGCCTGATGAATATTTATCTGGTCAATTTTATGATTAGATACACTGGCAAGACTAAAAATTGATTGCTCTTTAATATTTCTAGATAAGATCTCTCTTTTGGATGGGGAAATTTGTTTTGAGTCTTTTAATTCTAATATAGGGTTGTTTAAAATTACCGCTGCAGCTGTAACTGGGCCAGCCAAACATCCCCTTCCGACCTCATCAACCCCTGCAATGATCACAATAAATTACTAATAGCATTAGCTGCAGCATCAAAGCCCTTACCCTGCATGGAATCATTTAATTTTAAGAAATGTGATTGGTATTTTTTGAGTTCTGAGGATATCTCTTGAAAGCTCTGAACAATGGAATCAGATGTTAAATCATGTTGTATTAATTCGGGGAAAATTTGCTCTTGCAATAAAAGATTAGGCAA
This sequence comes from SAR86 cluster bacterium, assembly GCA_016779285.1. Classification (GTDB taxonomy): domain Bacteria; phylum Pseudomonadota; class Gammaproteobacteria; order Magnimaribacterales; family D2472; genus D2472. Next base: position 4,043 of record JADHNV010000006.1, on the reverse strand, counting down.
ACCTACATATGGAGTTTTGATCATTCTGCTTAAAATTGCGTAATTAAGCCTATTTGTTTTATAACAAATTATAGGCACAGAACCTAAAATGGCTGCTTCAAGAGTGGCTGTTCCAGATGTAACAATTGAGATTGGGGATAAAGTAAGAAAATCTTGAGCAGAATCATGGGCTAATTTATAAGGAATTTCGTTGATTCCTTTAATTGATTCGATAAGCTCAGCTAATTTTTTATTTGCAGCTGGGATCAAAAACAAAGTATTTGAATTGATTTCGAGAAGCTTTTTTGCTGATTCAATGTAAAGGGGCATTAACTGAAAAATTTCGCTTTTTCTGCTTCCAGGCAGGATGCTAATAAAATCACTAGAATAATCTAGGCTATGCCTAGAGATTATCTCTTGAGTATTTCTAGGTTTTAATTTACTGAATGGATGACCTAAAAAAAAACTTTGCATATTTTTTTGTTCGTAAAAATTACACTCAAATTTAAATAGGCACATGGTTAAGTCAACATAGGCCTTAATATTATGAATTCTATTCTCTCGCCAACCCCAAACTGATGGGCTCACCACTTGAATGGTTTTGATATGCCTGCATTTGAGATTTTTATGGAAAAACATATTGAAATCAGGAGAGTCAACGCCAATAAAAATATCAATATCATTTGAGGTAAAAAGGTTGAATAGTTTTTTTCTAATTGAAAGAATTCTTGGAAGATGGATTAATGGATCAATAAGACCCATGACATGCAAATCTTGATAATTAACACCCTCGGGCGTAACTATTTGATTGGCATTAACTTGAGGACCACCCAAACCAAATAATTCTAATTGAAAGTTATTTTGTAATGCCTCAAGGAGCTTAGACCCGAGTCTATCACCTGAATGTTCGGCAGCGATAATACCTACTTTTAACTTTTTTTTTGACACCTAGCGCAGCAGGCCTCTTTTAGATCTTTCAATAGAGGCAATAAAAATATCGAGTGCATGGTTTTTCTCTTGATTCAATATATGTAAATGCTTGATAGCGTCATCAAGAGAATAGCCTTTTCTATAAATAATTCTATAAGCTTTTTTAATCAAGTTAATAGTATCGTTGTCAAAGTTATTACGTTGCATTCCTACAGTGTTGAGACCTATGGGTCTGGCAGGATTCGCAGCAACTTTTACAAATGCCGGCACATCCATAGTAATTAAAGTATTTAAGCCTGTGAAGGAATAATCACCCAAAGAACAAAATTGATGAACCAAGGTAACACCACCAAGAATGACATTATTTCCAACCATGACATGTCCCGCCAACCCACTATTATTTGCAAATACATTTTGATCCCCTACCACACAGTCGTGGGCAATATGAGAATAAGCCATGAATAAATTCTCACTGCCTATAATAGTTTTAGACTTATCTTGCACGGTTCCTCGATGAACAGTTACACCCTCTCTAAAAATATTATTGCTACCAATTTCTAAAGTTGTAGCCTCTCCATTATATTTTTTGTCAGGAGTATCTTCGCCAATGGTGGAAAATTGATAAAAGATATTTCCAGCACTTATTTTAGTCGGTCCTTTAATTATGACATGAGAATGAAGAACACATTTCGGCCCAATCTCAACATTAGGCCCAATTACACAAAAAGGACCAACTTGAACAGATGGATCGATTTTTGCGCTAGGATCAATTATAGAATTTGCCATGTTTATTTCGAGCGGTCGGCACAAAGAATTGTTGCTTCGCAAATATTTTTTCCATCAACTTCCGCCTTACAATCAAATTTCCATATGCCTCTTTTTTCAGATCTGATGGTTGCATGTAAATTAATTACATCCCCGGGACCTGCTGGGTTCTTAAATCTAACCTTATCAACACCTACCAAGTAATAAATACTTCCTTCATCAGGAGTCTTATTCATTGTCAAAAACCCTAAAATACCTGCCGCTTGCCCGAGAGCCTCAATAATCAAAACACCAGGCATAACAGGCTTATTGGGGAAATGGCCATTAAAAAAATCTTCATTAATAGAGATATGTTTCTGAGCTAGAATGCTTTTACCCAATTCTACAGAAACAATTTTATCGACAAATAAAAATGGGTGCCGATGTGGCAAAAGTTTTAGTATGTCTGAAAATTCATAACTCATCTCTATTTCCTTTGCTTAATAAAGACAGAGGACTTAGCCCAATCTTTTTGATTTTGAGCTGGCATTATACCGACATAATTTCCTGCCTTATTAATACTTTTTGTTATAAGTGTATGCGCGCCTATGAAAACATCATCAGCTATATTTAAATGTCCCAGAATCCCAGAAAGACCTCCCATTTGTAAGTTTCTCCCTATGATAGTTGAGCCAGCTATGGCACAAGACGCTGCGATTGCAGAGTTTTCACCCAAAACTACATTGTGAGCAATGTGGACTTGGTTATCTAACTTAACCCCATTGTGAATTTCAGTATTGTCTATAGCTCCTCTGTCGATAGTACAACCTGCTCCAATCTCTACATTATCACCAACTATTAATTTTCCTAGTTGCTCAATTTTGATATATTCATTTTTTTCCTGCGCGTATCCAAAACCATCTGATCCAAGTATTGAATTAAAATGGATGATAGTATTTTTTCCAATTTCAACATTCATCACCAAGGAAGAGTTAGCATGAATAATAGAATTCTTACCTATCTTACATTCAGGTCCAATGTATGCATTGGGTCCTATTATCACTGAATCGTCCACTTCTGCAGTTTCATGAACAAAGTAATTGATAGATCGATCGGAATATGGGTTTTTATATTTTACAAACAATTCAGAAATTTTGGCATAAGCAGCATATGGATCATCAACAATAATAGCTGGGATATTGAGATCTTTTGATAGTTCAGGAGTAACTATAATTGCAGAAGCTGATGAGTCCTCAAGGAATTTATTATATTTTGGGTTTGATAGAAAAGAAATGCATCCATTGGATGCATTTTGAATTGTTGCTATTGATTTGATGGTGATCATTGGATCACCAATCAGATCGCCATTAACCCTGTCAGCTAAATCTTTAAGGCTAAACGATGGCCCAGACAATCTTAGTTATTTTTTGCCATTAGCTGCGGCAACGTCAAGCATAGATGTAACATCATCGGTAAGATCCAATGCCGTATCGGCAAATAGAACATTTTCTCTTCCAAGAAGCACTTTAACTTCTTTAGCTGCAATTAATTCAGAAAGAATCTTTTGAAGAGAGGGGTTAAGCTCTCGAAAAACCTTGTCAGCGGTTTCACTTTGTTTAGCTTGAACCTTTCCAACGATGAACTCAATGTCTTTACCTTTTTCTTGAATATCTCTCTGCATATCAGCAATTTCATCTTGCGAAAGGGTCTCAGCATCTTTTTGAAGTTTTTCAGCAAGTGATTGACGTTCAGTTTGCAACAAAGTTGCTCTCTCTATGTTGGCCGCATATTCAGTGTCTTCTTCTAAAGCTTTAAAAGCATTTTGAGCAACTTGTGTTGCTAAGACTGCATTACGCATGTCAATTACAGCAATGCCCTCTGCAGCAAAAGCTGGAATGGCTGCAAGCAATGATGCAATTAACAATGGTACAAATAATAATTTTTTCATTTTTAACCCCTTAAATGGTTGTTACATTTTATATCAATTGAAATAAAAAACACTAGATAATCACTAAAAGACTTGCCCAATGGTAAATTGGAATTCTTCAGTTCTATCAAAAGGCCCGTCATTAAATGGCTGAGAAAAACTAAAGCTCATTGGACCAAAGCCTGTTATCCATGTCACTCCAACTCCTATTGAATACTTTAACTCATCAAACGAGGGCTCATAACAGTTAATCTGGTATTCCTGGCAGTCAGTCGAAAAAACATTACCAAAATCTAAAAAGAATGCAGAGCGCATAGATCTTTGATCTTCAATCATTGGAAGTTTAAAAATTAACTGAAGACTTCCTTCAATTAAAAAGTTACCTCCGATTGGATCCCTTAACTGCTGAAAAGCATATGGGTTTTGTGCAATTGAATCAGGCTCACCATCAAAATCTGTATCA
>JADHNV010000066.1 GCA_016779285.1 SAR86 cluster bacterium | reverse complement strand
AAAAAGAAAGCAAAAATTTTTAATGTTAATAATCAAACTATCATTGAACTTAGCCTTGGGTTTGATAGGGCATGGTCAGCTGTCAGCAGGGCCTTAGAGGCTGGAAATATAACATCTAATGATATTGATAGGGATAATGGAGTCTTTTTGGTTAGTTACTCAGTAGAAGCAGAAAAGAGTGGTTGGTTTTCTTTCTTAAATTTTAATAATGATGAGAGTAATGATTCTCTCTTGCTTGGTGAATCAGCAGAATTTAAAATATTGCTTGAATCTAAAGATGATAAAACAAACATATATGTTGAGTCACTCGGGGGAGTTAATGAGGATGCCGAGGCTCTTTTATCGAAAATAAATGAACTATTAAGTTAATAAATTATGGAAAAATTATCTCAAATCACAACCGGTAAAGCCAAGTCATTATTTGCAACTAATGAGCCTGATAAATTGATCATGGAGTTCAGAGATGATACCTCTGCTTTTGACGGAAAAAAAATTGAAGCTCTTGATAATAAAGGAAAAGTTAATAATCAATTTAATGCCTTTGTAATGGAATTTTTAGCATCTAAGGGTATTGAAACTCACTTTATCAAGCTGCTCTCTAACCATGAATCTCTAGTTTATAAACTGGAGATGTTTCCAATTGAGTGTGTTGTAAGAAATAGAGCTACAGGTTCTTTGTGTAGAAGACTTGGAATTGAGGATGGATTGATACTAGATCCTCCATTATTTGAGTTCTTTTTAAAAGATGATGCTTTAGGAGATCCCTTAATCAATGATCATCATATTCAGTCATTTGGTTGGGCTACCCAAGAAGATGCTGATGCCATGCGAGATCTAACCCTTAAGATTAATGACATTTTGGTTAAATTTTTTATGGAAGCCAATCTTATTTTAGTAGATTACAAGCTAGAATTTGGAAAATTCCAGGGAAAAATGCTTCTTGCTGATGAATTTACTCCTGATGGATGTCGTTTGTGGGACAAGGATACATTAACAAAAATGGATAAAGATAGGTTTCGCCAAGACTTAGGCAATGTAATAGAAACCTATGGAGAAGTAGGAGAGCGCCTAGGTATGAAGATAAAACTTGACTAAATAACTCAGGTATTGATAATACCTGAATGAATTTCACAACCAAAAGTCGATATGCGGTTAATGCATTGGCAGATCTTGAATATCTCTCAAATTCAGAGAGCCCAGTTTCATTAAAAGATATTGCATCCCGACAGGCCATAGACTTAACCTACCTTGAGCAGTTATTTAGAAAGCTCAGAATTGCTGGGATCGTTAAAAGTGTTCGTGGTAGAAATGGAGGGTATGTATATGCTTCTCAACCCCAAGATATCAGCATCAAACAGATCATGGATGCTGTTGAAGAAAATTTAGATGCTACTAATTGTTCTGGAACATCTTCTTGTCGAGCCGGTCAGCAATGTAATTCTCATAAATTATGGGATGATTTAAATAGCGTGGTTGATGAGTTTCTGAGCGATATTTCTATATCTGATCTTGTAGAAAAGCCCAAACATCCCCATATACCTCTTAAGGAAATTCAATCATGAGCAACGACATCAATTTACCAATTTATTTGGATTATGCATCTACCACACCCGTAGATCCCAGAGTTGCAAAAAAAATATCTGAACATCTTACGCTAGATGGTAATTTCGGTAATCCTGCTTCTCGTTCGCATAAGTTTGGCTGGAAAGCTGAAGAGGCAGTGGAGGAGGCTAGATCACATGTGGCAAACTTAGTTAACTGTGATCCACGGGAAATAGTTTGGACTTCGGGAGCAACAGAAGCAGACAATCTAGCAATTAAAGGCGTTGCTAATTTTTATCAAAAGAATGGCAAGCATATAATTACTTCCAAAATAGAACATAAGGCTGTACTAGATCCATGCAGGCAGCTAGAAAGAGATGGGTTTGAAGTTACATATCTAGATCCAAATGAAGGTGGTTTGATTACTCCGGAAGCAGTTTCAAAGGCAATTAGGGAAGATACAGTGCTCATCTCAATCATGCATATTAACAATGAGTTAGGTACCATCAATGATCTTGATGGCATTGGAAAGATTGCTCGTGAAAAAGGTATATTTTTTCATGTGGATGCAGCTCAAAGCACTGGTAAGGTTGCTATAGATTTAAACACACTGCCAGTTGACTTGATGTCATTTTCTGCTCATAAAACTTATGGACCTAAGGGCATTGGAGCTTTATTTGTTAGAAGAAAGCCTCGCGTGAGAATTGAGGCTCAAATTCATGGAGGTGGACATGAGAGAGGCATGCGATCTGGAACACTGCCAACTCATCAGATAGTAGGAATGGGAGAAGCCTTTAGAATTGCAAAAATTGAGATGGATGATGATCAATTAAAAGTTAAAACTCTTCATGATAAGTTTTATGAATCTGTTTCAAAAATTGAAGAGATATATGTCAATGGTGACATAAGCAATAAAGTTAATAATATCCTTAATGTTAGCTTTGCCTATGTTGAGGGAGAATCATTGATTATGGCTTTAAAAGATATAGCTGTCTCTTCTGGCTCAGCCTGTACATCTGCTAGCTTAGAACCATCTTATGTTTTGAGGGCGCTGGGGAGGAAGGATGAGCTTGCATCAAGCTCTATACGCTTCTCATTCGGAAGATTTACCAGTGAGCAGGATGTGGATTACACATTAACTTTGATTAACCATGCCGTTGATAGACTTAGAGAGCTTTCTCCACTCTGGGAAATGCACCTTGATGGTATTGATCTTGATAGCGTAGACTGGCAAACCCACTAAATATTAGGAGGCATTTATGGCATATAGTAAAAAAGTTGTTGATAAATTTGAGAATACAATCAATGAACCTGCAAAATATAATGTTGGGAGATTTGATCCAAAAGAGATGAATGTGGGCACTGGAATGGTTGGTGCTCCTGCATGTGGGGATGTCATGAAACTGCAGATTAAATGCGAGAGACAAGGTAATACCCATGTGATTAAGGATGTAAAGTTCAAAACATATGGGTGTGGTTCCGCTATTGCATCTTCAAGTGAGTTGGTTGAGATGTTGATTGGAAAAACTCTTGAGGAAGCGAAGGAAATTAAAAACATTGATATTGTTGAGGCTCTTGAACTCCCTCCCATAAAAATTCATTGCTCGGTTCTTGCTGAAGATTCTATCAAACAGGCAATAGAGGACTTTGAGCAGAAACAATAACTGGGCATGGAAAAATTTTCTCCACAAGAATTAAGGTTTTCTAAAAAAGCCATAGTCCATTTTGCTACCAGCCTAAAAGATAATGGTAAAAGCGATGGAGTCAGGATAGGCGTTCGAAAAGCAGGGTGTTCTGGATTCGAGTATTTTTTTGAGTTTGTAGAAAGGCAGTCAACCACTACAAATGACCTCATTTTTGATGAAGGCGATTGCAAGATCTATGTTGATAAAGAAAGTTTAAATTATCTTAAAGGTAGTTTGGTTGATTATTCTGAAGACGGACTGAACCGAGGAATCAAATTTCATAACCCCAATGCTAAGGCTGTATGCGGTTGTGGCGAAAGTTTTACTATTTAAATGGCTCTAATAAAATTATTACCTCATTATGAGCTATGTCCTGATGGGGCTGAATTTGAAACACTTAAAGATGAATCTATTTGTGAAGCAGCTTTAAGATCAGGAATTAAAATTGAGCATGCTTGTGAAATGTCATGTGCATGTACTACCTGTCATGTCATTATCAGAGATGGATTTGATAATCTAAATGAAGCATCTGATGATGAAGAGGATCTGCTTGATAAGGCATGGGGTCTAGAACCAAATTCCCGCTTAAGCTGTCAGACGATCCCAGAAAGCGGAAGTTTTACAGTTGAATTACCAAAATACACTATTAATCAGGTATCGGAGGATCATTAATGCAAATCAAATGGTCCGATATTCAAGAAATTGCAATTGGCCTTAGTGAAGCTCATCCTGATATTGATCCTCAATGGATTAGCTTTCCAGATCTGCATAAAAAGATTTGTAGTCTAGATAATTTCATGGATGATCCAAAAAATTCTAATGAAAAAATTCTTGAAGCAATCCAAATGGCATGGATGGATGAATTAGAATAAGTCACCTATAATGTCGCAAATTTAGGAGTAACCTTATGACAATACAAAGAACACTTTCAATCATTAAGCCTGATGCAACTTCAAAAAACATTATTGGAAAAATAATAGATCGATTTGAAGAAAATGGCCTCAAGGTGGTTGCTGGCAAATTAATACACATGGATGAGTCAAAGGCTGCAGGTTTTTATGCTGAGCATGAAGGCAGACCTTTTTTTCCAAATCTTGTTCAATATATGACATCTGCTCCAGTGTTTGTTCAGGTTCTTGAGGGAGATAATGCTGTTTTAAAAAACAGAGAGCTAATGGGTGCAACTAATCCAAGCGAAGCAGAGCCAGGGACTATTCGGGCAGATTTCGCAGAGACAATCGATGCAAATGCAGTTCATGGGTCTGATTCAGTTGAGAGTGCGGCAAGAGAAATCTCCTATTTTTTTGACGAAAGTGAAATCTTTTAATTGAGTGCATAAAGAAAAAATCAATCTACTTGGGTTTTCATACGAATCACTGATAGATTTTTTTCAAACGATAGATCAACCCAGTTTTAGAGCTCTTCAATTGATGAAATGGATTCATCAACGTGGAGTGGTTGATTTTATGCAAATGAGTGATTTTAGTCTTGGGTTAAGAAATCAGCTATCAGAGATTGCTGAAATCAAACCTCCCAAGGTGGAAGAATGTTTTTTATCTCCAGAGGGGACAAAGAAATATTTGATTAAATTAGACTCAGGTTCAATGATCGAAATGGTTAAAATCCCAGAAAAAAAAAGGATGACCCTTTGCATATCATCACAAGCAGGATGCGCATTGCAGTGCACTTTTTGTGCCACGGGAGCTCAGGGTTTTGAAAGAAATTTATCTGAGGCAGAAATTATTGGCCAGTTATGGTTGGCTAATTTTTATGATGAGCCTAGCTCTGCAATATCAAATGTTGTTTTTATGGGGATGGGAGAGCCTTTGTTAAATGTTGATCCTGTAATGACTTCTATCAGTATTATGCAGCATCAACACGCATACGGGCTTTCAAAAAGAAGAATCACTCTAAGTACCTCAGGGATTGTGCCAGTTATTAATACATTAGCCGATAAAACTGATGTTTCATTAGCCATTTCTTTGCATGCTGCTAATAATATCTTGAGAGATGAGA
>JADHNV010000005.1 GCA_016779285.1 SAR86 cluster bacterium | reverse complement strand
ACTTCTGGACCTTCAATGAACATCTTAATTAATGTGATGGCGATTGTAAGCTTAGTCATAGCTCCATTATTAACATTGAATGGAATGTTGTAAAAATTACTTAAGATGAAAAATAAGAAACCCGCAACAGCGGGTTTTTTATTTCTAATTTAACAAGCTATGCGTCTGCAAAAGCTATAGAGCCTGAGATCCATCTTTCTATCAACTGATTGGCTAGTTCAGGCTCCTCGTTGCATATTAATTCAGCGACTTTTTTGGTTTCCATTAGATACTGACTGTCTCTAACTAGATTCGTATATTTCATAGGTACAATACCTGTTTGCTGTGCGCCCATAATTTCTCCAGGGCCTCTAATTACTAGATCTTCTTCAGCAATTTTAAAACCATCTTGAGAGTCTACTAATACTTGAAGTCTTTGCGATGAAATATCTTGAATCTTATCTTTGTGCAAAAGAATACAAAAACTCTCTTTTGTTCCTCTGCCTATTCTGCCTCTTAATTGATGCAGTTGAGCCAAACCAAATCTTTCTGCATTTTCAATTACCATGATATCTGCATCAGGAATATCGACTCCGACTTCAACAACGGTGGTTGATACTAAGATTGAAGTTTGTGAATCCTTGAAAGCTTGGATCTGCTCTTGTTTTTTATTTGCTGAGAGCTTGCCATGCAGGCAACCAACTTTCTCTTTGCTAAAATGCTCAGATAAATCTTCGTAGGTTTCCATGACAGCATTTAAATCTAGGTTTTCAGACTCTTCGATTAAAGGGCATATCCAATATACTTTGCTACCTTTTTTTATAGCAGCTGAAATTCTTTCAATGAGTTTATCTTTTCCACTGAGCGGCAAGCATGATGTTTGAATTGGCTTCCTACCTGGAGGCAGCTCATCGATTATAGATACATCCATGTTTGCATATACACTCATAGAAAGCGTTCTTGGAATAGGGGTGGCTGTTAATGTCAGCTGATGAGGCGCTGATGTCTCAGAGTCATTTTTTTTTCTTAAGGCTAGTCGCTGATTCACTCCAAACCTGTGCTGCTCATCAATTATAATGAGAGCAAGATTAGAAAACTCAACACTTTTTTGAAATAAAGCATGGGTTCCAACTATTAATTTGATCTTACTATCTTTGAGGTTTTGTAAGATTTTTTTTCTTTGGCTTGAAGAAGTGCTGCCAGTAAGAAGGGCTACTTTTTCTGCATGTTTATTAAAAAATGATTTCAAACTAAGAAAATGTTGTTCTGCCAGTAGTGTAGTTGGCGCCATAAAAGCAACCTGAAATGATGAATCAAGGGCCAAGGCAGCAGCCAAAGCACCCACCACTGTTTTTCCTGATCCAACATCTCCTTGAACTAATCTCATCATAGGAACTGCCTGAGAAAGATCCTCTTTAATCTCACTTACAACTCTTGCTTGAGCGTCAGTTAATTTAAAAGGAAAATTTGATTGAACTTCTGCTGTCCATTCATTCTCTCTAGACAATGGGAAAGCTTGATGCCTTTTTTGCTTACGTTTTAAAAAAGCCATGCCTGCCTGAAAAGCGATCATTTCCTCTTTTAATAGTCTTACCCTAGCTGGATGTGAACCTCCAGGAAGCATTTCTTCGATGTTTATTCCTGCATCAGGATTATGAATGGTTGCTAGGGCATCAATAATTTTCATGTTTAAAGACGAGTCATATTTTTCTACATCGAGAAAATCTTCTGCAAAATCTAGTTTTGAAATAGCTGCATTAATAAAACTCCTTATTTTTTTTTGACCTATGCCTTTAGGCACTCTGTAAACCGGAGTCAATTTTTTATCTTTTAATTTGTGATCACTTGAAATAATTTCATACTCAGGATGGATCATTTCTAACCCATACCTACTTAGACTAACTTTCCCGTAACACAAAAGCTCAGTTCCGGCTTTAAGTTGTCTTGTTTGGGCAGGATGGAAATAAAAAAAACGAACATTAATATTAGAAGATTCATCAGTAGATTTAAGGACCATCATTTTTCTAGGTCTATACAGTGATTGGGCAGACAAGATCTTTACCTTGATTAATTTTTCATCTCCTGGTTGGAGATCAATTATTTGCGTAATTTTTGTTCTATCCTGATACCCAAAAGGCAGATGAAAGCAGAGATCTCTTAAGTTAAAAATTCCAATAAGATTTAGTTTTTCAACGATAGAGGGTCCGATACCCTTTAACTGAGTGAGTTCAATATTAGCCACTTAACGATAATACTTTTAATATAAGAACTTTAGAAACATATATATGAAAAAAGTTTTAATTATAGGTTACGGTGACATTGGTAGCAGGATAGCTGCAAGGCTTACTGAGCAAGAATTTATAGGGGTTTCTAGAAGTGCGTCTGCTCCTTTACCCAATGTTGAATTCATCCAGCATGATTGGATGAGGGAATCTAAATTGACTTTGCCTTCTATGGATTTTTCTACCATTGTGATGATTTTAAAACCAAGCGCGCAAGACCCAGATGGCTATAAGAAAGGTTTCTTAGATGCGTCGTATCAAATGATGGACTTTTTCAATAACAACATAAGTTATGAAAAATTACTGATTGTTACTTCAACAAGGGTTTATGGTTTGTGCAATGGAAGAAATATAACTGAAGCTATGAAACCTTTGCCTGATGATGAGCAAGCAAGCATTATTTTAGAGTATGAAGACTTTGTGACTCGTGAATCTAAAATAGAGCCTCTGATTTTACGCCCATCAGGACTGTATGACGAAAAAGCTCATTGGATGAAAAACCATGTGGATGCTTATAATGGAGAAAAATATCGTCTACGCTTCTCTGAAGCCAATATGTTCAGCAGAACCAATCTTTCTTTGGTAATAGCAAGCTATATTTGCAACAAAGAATTATTCCATATATCTGGGCCGCTAATTTGTAGTGAAACAGCCCAGAAGTACAGTGATGTTTTTTCTCTTGTTTGTCCCGAACATTCTTTCGAAGATTTTTTTATAAGTTCAGATAATATTGGTAAGTCTTTTGATCCGCAAAAGTTATTAGACAGTGGTTTAATGTGATAATAGTAAAAAGCATTTAGGAATTTTATGTTTTACAGCATGACAGGGTATGGAACAGGGCAAGCAACTTCAAAGAAGATTGAGGTCTTATGCGAAATTAAGTCTGTTAATAATAGGTTTGTAGATATATCTTTTAGAGGTTACAGCCTGCCCAATGATTTAGAGGAATACATAAAAAATCAGATAAAGAAAAAGTTTTTAAGGGGATCTTTTGAGATCAAAATTCATGATAATTTCCAGTCAGAGCATTCCTATGAACTTAACCAAGAAAGTATCAGGAATTTAAAGAGCACTCTCAAAACCAGCAAAGATTTTAAAAACTTAACTCTTAAACTAAGTGATCTTAGAGATATCCCAGGCCTGTTAACAGTCAGGACTTCAAAAAAAGATATTTCAATTTTAGGTAAGAAGGCATTAAACATTGCAATAAAAAATCTAGAAGAATCTAGAGCTAAGGAAGGTCAAAAAATAGAAAAAGTTATTCTCACGAAGATCTTATTTTTAAAAAATGCACATCAAAAACTCTCAAAGTCTGCATCTTCATTGCTAAAGCATCGAATTAAAACCATTAAGAGCAAGCTCACCAAAAAGAATATTGATATTAATAAGGATGAAATAGCTAATGAGCTTTCAAGCATAGCGCTGAAACATGATATAGCTGAGGAGCTTGAAAGAATTAGTTTCCATATTGAGTCCTTGGATAAATTATTCAAACTAAAAAATGCACATGGTAAAAAAATGGATTTTATCCTTCAAGAATTATTCAGAGAGGTGAATACACTATCAGTGAAAATAGAAAAACCTGATTTAAAAGATTTAGCACTAACCATGAAGTTAAAAGTAGAGGAGCTGCGTGAGCAGGCTCAAAATTTAGAGTGATGAGAGATCCTAAGCTTTTTTTGGTTTCGGCCCCTTCAGGAGCAGGCAAGTCATCTTTAATTGATGCAGTTTTAGCCAAAGCAAAGCAATCTAATTTGCCTCTAGAACTATCCATCTCTTATACAACAAGGTTGCCAAGAAAAGGTGAATCAAATGGCAATCAATATTTCTTTATTTCTAAAGAAGACTTTCAAGATAAACAAAATTCTCATTTTTTTCTTGAACATGCAAAGGTTCATGATAACTGGTACGGCACTTCTTTAGAATTCGTTCAATCAAAACTGAGTGCGGGAGTAAATTTAATCTTAGAAATCGACGTTCAGGGGTTTAGGCAAATCAATGATTTATCTCTTAATTATGATTCTATTTTTATTCTTCCCCCGTCCATAGATTCTTTAGAGGAAAGAATAAAAACTAGAGGAGATGATGACTTAAAGTCCATTAATTTGAGGTTAAAAAATGCAAAAGATGAATTGGTTTATGCAACTGAATATAACCATATAATTATTAATGATTCTTTTGATGATGCTAAGGCTCAACTTTTTAATGTTATTGCGCAAGAAAACTCGATAAATAAGCAAAATATGGAAGAAGTTGAACAGTTTTTAGCTCAGCTATTGTCTTATTAGGCAAATAAACACTAAAATACGCCCTCGGAGAAAAACATTATGGCAAGAATTACAGTAGAAGGTTGTTTAGATAAGGTTCAAAGTAGATTTGAATTAATCTTACTGGCATCAGGAAGAGCAAGACAACTTTCAACAACTAGCAGAGAACCAATGGTGGAGTGGGAAGATGATAAGCCCACTATTGTTGCTTTGAGAGAAATAGAAGAAGGGCTTATCACAAAAGAAATTCTAGATAAAACTCTTGAAGAAGATTTATTGCTGGATGAATTTGCTATCGATAGAGAAAAGCCACAACAAGAAAATATCGGCTGATGTCAATCCTGGAGCTTCTAATTGAGTGACCGGGTAGTCTCCAACCAAGCCCTTTTAGACTTCTCTAACAGAAAGCTCCTTTCTCCAGTTCCCAAAAAACTTTACGAATCTGCTAAAGCCTACTTTCCTAAAAAAGACTTAGACCTATTACAAACTGCATATAATGTTGCATTTGAAGCGCACAAAGATCAGTTTCGTAAAGAAGGCTCAGCATATATAACGCACCCTGTTGCAGTAGCATCAATTTTAATTGAACTTAACCTAGACATTGAGACGGTCTGTGCTGGTTTAATGCATGATGTATTAGAGGATAGTTTTATCAAGAAATCATATCTAGAAAAACTATTTGGTAAAGACATTGTAGCTATAGTGGATGGTGTTAGTAATCTGAATAAACTTGATTTTAATAGCATAGAAGAGCGCAATGCTAACAATTTACAAAAGATGGCCTTGGCGATGTCCAAGGATATAAGAGTGATCATTGTAAAATTGTGTGATCGATTGCATAACATGAGAACCATTGAATTTTTACCGAGAGAAAAACAAATTAGAAAATCAATTGAAACTCTAGAGCTCTATGGCCCAATTGCAATAAGGGTTGGCATGCAAAACATACGCGTTGAGCTTGAGGATTTAGCTTTTAGGTGTATTCATCCAATGAGAGCAAGAATGCTTGAATCTGCAGTAAAGCAGGCTATGGGTGGTAGAAAAAGAATCATCTCTAAACTAAGAAAGGAGTTCAAGCATCATTTAAAAGTTAATGATGTTACTGCTACTGTCAAAGGGCGGCAGAAATCATTAAGTAGTATATATGCAAAGATTAAAAATAAGAAAAAACCATTTTCAGAGATACTTGATATATATGCTTTTAGAGTAATTGTTAATTCAGTTGATGATGTGTATAGGGCCTTGGGCATCATTCATAATATTTGCAAACCTATTGGTAGTAGGTTTAAAGACTACATTGCAATTCCTAAAACTAATGGCTATCAAGCCCTTCATACATCTTTAATTGCATTAGATGGTATTCCGATCGAAGTTCAAATTCAAACAAAAAGCATGGAAATTATTGCTCAAAATGGTATCGCTGCACACTGGTCATATAAAACTAAGGACTCTGTAAGCTCAGACCTCATTGGAGCAAAAAAATGGATAGAAAGCTTTGTTGATCTTAAGGAAGCATCTAAAGACTCGCATGAATTCGTTGAGTCCATCAAAACAGATTTAATATACGATGAGGTTTATGTATTTACCCCTGCTGGCAGAATTGTAAATTTAAAATCTGGTTCTACACCCATTGACTTTGCATATGAGCTTCATACCGATTTAGGAAATAAGGCTATTGCATGCAAAGTAAATAGAAAATTTGCTCCACTAAATATCCGTTTAGAAAATGGGCAATCAATTGAAATCATAACTTCAGACAAGTTAGAGGTTAGCCCTGACTGGCTTAATTTTGTTGTCACGAGCAAGGCAAGATCTTCTATACGCCATGCTCTTCGTCAGCAAAAAATTTCTCAAGCGAGGAAAGCTGGCAAGCTAATGCTAGAGAGCGAATTAAAAAGAGGAGGAGTAACTCTTGATGAATATCGGGGTAGCAGATTGTCTAGGGTTCTTGAGATGATAGGAGCTAAATCTCTTAATGAGTTGATAATTGATCTAGGGTCTGGAAAAAAAACTGGTGCATTAGTGGCTGAGAGATTCTTTTCAAGTTTAAACATTAAAAAGAATAAACACTCAAAATTAAAAGCCATGGTGTTATCTGATCATCAGATCGAAGGAGTTTCAGTGACTTATGCAAAATGCTGCATGCCTATTTATGGGGATCCAATCACCGCACATTCAGATACGGATAGGGGTATTGTTATACATCATTCAAGATGCCGACAGGTTGCACCCCACAGAAGTCATAATCTTCCATCAAGATATTTTCCAGCAATGTGGGGAAGCAACAGCAGAGAATTACATTATAAAGGCCATGTAAAAATACATTCAGAGGATAGACCAGGAATACTTGCTGAAATTGCCTCAGTATTTACAAAATCTAACCTTAATATCGTCAATATACAAAGCAGAGATATCGATGCAATGATCATAGAGTTTATTGTGGAGGTTGAAGTTTTGAATACTGATTCAATGAATAAATTAATGGTAAAATTACGCTCCCTAAGACAGGTTACAAGTTGTTCAAGAATAGTAAATGATGCAAAGACCAAAAATGAAAAAACCAATTTTTACAAATAATGCACCAGCAGCACTGGGACCTTATTCCCAAGCAGTTCAATGGGGGGATATAGTTTTTATATCTGGACAAATACCCCTAATACCCGCTTCAGGAGAACTAAATAATAAAACCTTTAATGATCAAACCTTTCAGGTCATAGATAATTTGGAGGCAATTTGCAAGGAAGCAGGAGGCAGCCTAGATAATATTCTTAAATTAACAATTTTCTTAACAGATCTTTCAAAATTTGATGAAGTTAATGAGATTATGAGTAAAAGGTTTTCCGAGCCCTTTCCAGCAAGGGCAACCGTAGAAATTTCTAAACTGCCTAAAGGGGTAGACATTGAAATGGATGCTATTTTATCAATAGATGTTTAATGTCTAAAAACTTAATTAATTTTTCTGATCTAACCAAGAAAGAAATTTTTGATTTAATTGAACTTGCTCATAATTTTAAATCAGAAGGTTCTCAAGATTATCGCAATGAAGACTTATTTCCTGACAAGAAGATTGTCTCTTTATTTTGTGAGCCAAGCACAAGAACGAAACTTTCTTTTGAAATCGCAGCACATAACTTAGGTGCAAAATTTATAGACTTTGATTTGCCTAACTCTTCCATGAACAAGGGTGAGACGCTTGAAGACACATTGGTTGCTTTGGAGATGATGGGGGTTGATTTATGCATTTTGCGTCACACTGAATCAGTGATTCATGATCTCGTAAAACATTTCTCTAATATGCAATTTATCAATGCTGGAGAAGGTACAATTTCACATCCAACCCAAACATTAATTGACTTGATGACAATTCATGAGTCAAAAGAAATTTTTGAGAATCTAAATATTGCTATTGTTGGTGATCTTGATCACTCAAGGGTAGTAAATTCTTTTATGGAAGCTATTCAAATGGTGGGATATAAAAGCATAACATTTTGTGGTCATCCCGATCTTTGTAAAAATTTTATAGATAGCTCAATTGGTAATTTTGAGCCTGAGCTAGAAACAGCACTGCAAAATGCTGATGTTGTAATGGCATTAAGGATTCAAAATGAGAGATTATCAGAAAAACTTACCATCAGCGCGAGTGATTATGTCGAGAGATATCAAATTAATGTTGACTCACTTCAGGTGGCTCATCCAGAAATGATTTTATTGCATCCTGGACCAGTAAACTTTGGAATTGAATTAAGCAAAGAAGCGAGCGATCTGGAAAATTGCAAAATTAGAAATCAAATTTTTAACGGGGTGGGTATGAGAATGGCTGTCTTAACTAAACTTTTCTCTCACTCATAACTCTTTTTACTGTCTCGACCGTGTTAATCGTTGCTTGCTCGACTTCAATGTTGATAAGATCTCCCTGTTTTATGTCTTTAAAAGTAGTGACTGAGACTGTTTCAGGAATGAGATGAATATAAAAAGATGTTTTTAGCACTTTTCCAATCGTTAAACTGCATCCATTTAATGCAACATAACCTTTATAAAAAAAATACTCTCTTAAACTTGTTGGAATTTTAATTTGCAGGTCTTTTGTTGCCTGCCTATTGATCACTTTTAAAACTTCACCTGTTCCATGAATGTGACCAGAGACTAGATGTCCACCAATTTCTGTTTTAGCAGTCATGGATCGCTCTAGATTAACCCTGGATGATTTAGAAAGATTTTTTAAATTGGTTTTCTGTAAGGTTTCCTCGATCACATCAAATTCTAGAATATCTGTCTTGCCTTTTTTTACGGTTAAACAGACTCCATTTACCGAGACGCTAGCTCCTTTGATTAAATTTTTAGAGAAGCCTTTTGGAGCCTTGATGATCAAAGATATGTAGTCTTTAGATTTGATAATTTTTTGAACATAACCTTTGCCGCTAACAATTCCAGTAAACATTATGCGCCCCAGCTATTTCTGTATTGCTTAAGCTCAAATGTGTAAGAATGAAAATCTTTGCTGTTATGTGAATATTCTATTAGGGCTTCCAAGTTAACAATAGATGAGACATGAATACCAAAGTCTTTTTCGAGCTCTTCTTTTGCAGATAAATCACCAGTTCCTTTTTCCTGTCTATCAAGACCAACAAGAAATATTTTAGGTATTGCATTTAGATCTTCTAAAATTTTAATAGATTCTCTGGCAGCAGTTCCTGCTGATAAAACGTCGTCAATAATCATTACATTTCCAACTGGATTGGCGCCAATAATATTGCCACCCTCACCATGATCTTTGACTTCTTTTCTATTAAAAGAAAGAGGGCAAGGTTTGCCTCTTTGACTAAAGACCGTTGCAACGATTGAGCCTAAGAAGATTCCTTTATATGCTGGACCATAAAGACAGTCGAACTCCATAGAGGAATCTTCAATAGCATCAACATAGCAATTAGCCAGCTTAAATAAATCACAACCATTCAGCATTTTTGCAGCATTAAAAAAATAAGGACTCCTTCTTCCAGATTTGAGTGTAAATTTTCCAAACTCTAAGGCATGAGATTGAAGCGCTAGTTCAATAAAGGTTCTTTGAAAATCTTTTAGCTCAGACATGATTTTTGAAAATTTACTATATCTGTAATGCCATTTGATGCAGATTTAATCATTTCATCGAGTTGACTCTTAGTAAAAGGATATTTTTCAGCCGTTCCTTGGATTTCTATGATGCCTCCACTTTCAGTCATTACCACGTTCAAATCTGTATCTGCTGAGCTATCTTCTTCATAGTCTAAATCTAGAAGAGGGCTGCCATCTTTTAATCCTATTGAAACAGCTGCAACGTACTCTTTAATTGCTCTTTGATCATCATGTGAGTTTTTGATAGCTTCAAATAAAGCAACACAAGCCCCAGAGATAGATGCTGTTCTGGTTCCGCCATCTGCTTGGATCACATCACAATCTATATTGATTGTTTTGTCCTTTAAATATTTTAAATCAACAGCTTGCCTTAAAGATCTTCCTATTAATCTTTGGATTTCCATAGTCCTGCCACTTTGCTTACCCCTGGTGGCTTCTCTGTTCATTCGCTCATGAGTTGACCGAGGCAACATACCATATTCTGCAGTAATCCAGCCTTCATTTGAGCCTCTCATCCATCTGGGAACATGATTTTCAATGCTTGCTGTGCAAATTACATGAGTATCACCAAACTTTATTAGAGCAGAGCCCTCAGCGTGTTTATTCACACCAACCTCGATTTCTAAAGGTCTTATTTCATCATTTGATCTATTATTTTTTCTTGTCATCTAAATATTATATCTCTTTAAATGCATCTATAATCTTTATAAGAGGAAAATCTATTATGAAAAACAAAGTACTTATCCCCATATTGCTTTTTAGCATCATCGGCTGCTCTGAAGGTTTTAATATTGATCTTACTTTTGGAGATTCAAAGTCAGAATCAGACTCAGTCAATCTTGGTATTGATAATGCCTTTGCATCAACATACTTGCCAATGGACTCAGAGCCTATACTTTTTAAGTCAGCTAATATTTATGATGGCTTGGGTGGTGAATTTAGGAATTATGATTTATTGCTTTCTGAAGGAAAAATTATAGAAATTGGTGAATCCATATCAGCTCCAGGAGTCTTGGTGGTAGATGCAACCGATAAATGGATTACTCCAGGCATCATTGATATTCATTCTCATATGGGAGTTTATTCTGCTCCAGAGGTTACTACTAGTTCTGATGGAAATGAGGCTACTGCACCTGTAACTGCAGAAGTTTGGGCTGAACATTCATTGTGGACACAAGATCCACAATTTGCACTCGCACTTAAGGGTGGAGTTACTTCTTTTCATGTACTGCCAGGCTCTGCTAATTTATTTGGTGGCCGAGGCGCAACTTTTAAAAATATTTCACAAAACACGATTCAGGCTATGAAATTTCCGGGTGCACCGCATTCGCTTAAAATGGCTTGTGGCGAAAATCCAAAAAGAGTTTATGGAAATCGCAGGCAGTCTCCTTCAACAAGAATGGGTAATATGGCAGGTTACAGAAGCGCTTGGATAGATGCAGTGGAATATGCTGATGGGATGAATGAATCAGACGAAGATCGTCGTCCCACAAGAGATCTTGCTATGGATACTCTAATGGGTGTTTTAAATGGGGAAATACTAATTCAAAATCATTGCTATAGAGCTGAAGAAATGGCAATGATGGTTGAGTTGTCCAAAGAGTTTGATTATAAAATTACTACTTTTCACCATGCTGTAGAAGCATACAAAATAGCTGATCTTCTTGCTGACGAAGGAATTTGTGCTGCGATGTGGGCTGATTGGTGGGGCTTCAAGCATGAAGCTTACGATATGGTTCAAGCTAATGTAGCTATTATTGATCAAGCTAGAAATGGGACTGGTTGCGCCATAGTGCATTCAGATGATGCGGTTGGAATTCAGCACCTTAATCAAGAGGCAGCCAAAGCAATGGCCGCAGGAAATAGGGCAGGTTATGAAATTTCTAAAGCTCATGCCATGCGATGGATCACGAGCAATCCCGCAAAAGCTGCTGGGATACTTGACCAGACTGGAAGCATAGAAGTTGGTAAAGATGCTGATATTGTTCTTTGGAGCGGGGATCCGTTTAGTGTTTATTCTAGAGCAGAAAAGGTTTTGATAGATGGAGCTTTTGTATTTGATATAAATGATCCAAAGATTCAGCCAATCACAGATTTTGATTTAGGTATTATTCAACCCCAAACTAATAGAGTGCAATAAGATGAAAAGTTTATCATTAACATTATTTATAATTTTCGCTGTCAATATTTCTTCAGAAACTGTTTTGCTTAAAGGCGGTTTAGTCCATACAGCCAACGGAGAAAGCGCGCGGACTCAAGATATCTTAATTTCTGATCAAATAATTGTTGGTGTTGGCACTAACTTGATTATTGATGGAAACACTAGAGTTATTGAATTAAATGGCTTGCCAGTAACACCTGGATTGATCTCACCTATGAGTAATTTAGGTATTGTTGAGATTAATGCTTTGGATGTGACCAGAGATGATGAATCAGATCTTTTAAGCGCAGGCTTTAGTATTTTTCATGCATTCAATCCTCATTCAACTGGAATTCCATGGAATAGAAGTAACGGCGTTACCAGTGCCATGAGCACTCCCAGCGCATCCTCATTTCCAATTTTTGGTTTAGGCTCTCATTTCATTTTAGATGGAAGTCTAGAAATTAAGGGTTCTAAAGATATAGCTATGTTTGGCAGATTGGGTGCATCTTATGGGTCACGTGCTGAAACTTTGTCAATGCTTGAATCACTACTAGATATTGGAAAAATGGTTAAGACCATGTCAATTCAAGAAATTTTGGAAATGAATTTAGCTGATCAATTAGAGCTTCAATCACAAGATATTATTGCGCTCGGCAAAGTTGCTAATGATCGGATGCCATTGGTTTTAGAAACCAATAGAGCAGTTGATATCTTGCAAGCGCTATCAATGAAAAAAAAGTATGGCTTAAATTTAGTTTTAGTCAGCGTTGAAGAGGCCCCAATGGTTCTAGATCAAATCAAAGAGAGCAATACGCCAGTAATTATTGATCCAATGGATAATATACCTAATTCATTTGACGAGCTTGGATCAAGCTTAGATCTTGGAAAGATTCTTGATCAAGCTGAGATCCCTATAATGTTCAGCACTCAAAGGAGCCATAATTATCATCTTATGAGGCAGGGAGCAGGAAACGCTGTTGCTTATGGCATGTCTTATGAAACAGCAATCAAGGGAATGTCAAATACCGTAGCTCAAACTTTTAGGCTTAATAATAGAGGCTCAATTGAAGTTGGAAAATTAGCAGATATTGTTGTTTGGGACGGGGACCCATTAGAGCCATCTTCATTTCCTAAAATGGTAATGATAGAAGGCCAATTGCAAGACTTAAGCTCTAGATCTTCTAGGTTAACTGAAAGATATACAAATACTGAGAATAAGCCTTCATCTTACAAACACTAGATTTATGCTTTATTTGCCAACTCTAAAATTTGATTATAAGATTTTTCAAATAAATTCAGCATATCTATATTTTTACCAACCATGGTGTTGGCGCTAGAAAGGTATGCTTTAAAATTATTTGAAAGATAGTAATTTGAGTCTATAGAATACGAATCAACTATTCTATCTGTGTAAATAAATGAAGCATCTTGCTCGTCTTTGCTCATTACCGTAATGTATGGATCAACATTGTTTACAAAATCTAAATATAAGTCATCCAGCGTTCTATTATTTGCCTGATTTCTATCAAGGTAATGAGTAAAATTTCTTAGTAATAAATTCTTCAGAGCGTTAGATTCAATTAGCTCCAATGACCCTGTAGATATTAATTGAGTAAATATCCCATCTTGAGGAAAAAAAGAAACGCTCATTTTTTCCGAAATAAATAAATAGTTTTTAGCTATTTCTTTATCAGCTATATCCTTGTTGTTATCTTGAATATCTTCGAGGAAAATCTTTATATTGTCTTGAACCTTTATCAAATCTTTTTTTAGATTTTGTATTTGCTTGAGATCTTCCCTGGCTGTAATTACCAATTCCCCAATTAAAATATCTTTTTTAAGCTTTTTGTTTTGGAGCTGCCTAAAATCGTCAATGTAAAATGATAATAAGACGCCAGATATAATTACGATGAACTCAATAAGCAGCCTTAAGTTATTCTTTAACATCCAATGATTCTAAAGAATTTAGATTTTTTGATCTAGTGCTATTTATGCCAGCAAATTTTTTACAAGTTTGCTGACAATTGCCATATCAGCCTTGCCTTCAAATTTAGGCTTAAGATGACCCATTAGTTTTCCCATATCCTGCATGCCCTCAGCTGAGACGGCTGCGATTCCTTCTTGGATAAGCGACTGGATTTCTTCTTCTGATAGTTGCTTTGGTAAATACTTTAGGATTACATCTAGTTGATTTTGTTCGGTAGTAACAAGGTCATCACGACCCCCATTTTTAAATTGTTCTATTGAGTCCCGTCGTTGCTTTACATTCTTGTTAATTAAACTAGAAATCTTGGCATCATCAACTTTAACTCTTTCATCGATTTCAAATTTTTTTATGTCTGAAATTAACATTCTCAAGGTGTCACGCGTGACAACATCCTTACTGAGCATTGCTGCTTTTAAGTCCTGATTGATTGTGTCTAGGAGAGACAAGCTAGCGATAAGATCGTTGCCTTGAGAAACTAAATTTTCTATTAGTTTTATGTGCTCGCTTGATTGCAGCTGCCATTTTTCTCTTTCTTACGGCTGTTGGTTTTTCATAGAATTCTCTAGCGCGGATCTCTGGAACGATCGCAGCTTTTTCACAAGCACGCTTAAATTTTCTAAGACCAACGTCGAAGTATTCTGTTTCTTTTATAATAATAGAAGGCATAATTGTCGGGTAGTTTATTCTTTTTATGTAATGAATGCAAAAATTTTTTTATGATTACTCTAGGCATTGAAACATCTTGCGATGAAACAGCTGTAGCCTTATATGATTCTGGAAAGGGGCTGATAGGAGAAGCTGTTTTTTCTCAGATAGAACTTCATGGAGAGTATGGTGGAGTTATACCTGAGCTTGCTTCTAGGGATCATTGCCAAAAAATTACTCATATTTTTCATAAAGCATTGGGAGACACTCAGCTGAGCAGCATAGATCAGATTGCTTATACTGCAGGTCCAGGATTGTTGGGGACCTTATTAATAGGTGAAAATTTTGCTCAAGGGCTTGCACTGGCTCTTAAAAAGCCATTAATACCCGTGAATCATCTTGAAGGTCATTTGATGGCTCCGTTTCTTGGTGGTGAAAAATTAGATTTTCCTTTTTTAACCCTTCTTGTCTCTGGAGGTCACTCATTAATTATTGATGTTAAGGCTTTTAATGATTATGAAATTCTAGGTCAGTCAAGGGATGATGCAGTTGGAGAAGCTTTTGATAAAGTCGCTAAGCTTATTGGCTTAGGTTATCCAGGTGGACCAGAGATAGAAAAAATAGCTCAACATGGCGACCCTAATAAATTTCAATTTCCACAACCAATGCTGCATAGTGATGATTATGATTTTAGTTTTAGCGGTTTAAAGACCTCTGTACTTTATGCAGTGCAAGATCTAGAAAATATCACGCAGGATATACAGGCAGATATTTGTGCATCCTTTCAGCAAGCAGCCACAGAGGTGCTTGTAAAAAAAATTTCTAAAGCTTTAATAGATACTGGAAGAGAGGGCATTGTTTTAGCTGGTGGAGTAGCAGCAAACAAACTGCTCAGAGAAAAAATATCCACTCTTCAGGAATCTTTAAATATTAGGGCCTTATATCCGCCAATTGCTCATTGCACAGATAATGCAGCAATGATTGCATATCTAGGAAGTTTGAAATCAGATGAGGCAACATTTCATATAAAATCGCATGCTCGACCACGATGGCCTTTGGGAAAAAAATAGAATGCAAGATCTAATTTATATTAAAGATCTAAGGGTTCAAACAATTATCGGAATCTTTGGTTGGGAACGAGAAGTTAGGCAGGAAGTAAGCATTGATTTAGAAATGGAATTTGATTGCAAGAAAGCTGCAAAAAATGATGCCATTGAAGATACCATCGATTATAAAAAAATTACCAAAGGAATTATTAAGTTTGTTGAGGAATCTGAATTTCAGCTACAAGAAACCTTGGCTGAAGGTATTGCTGATCTTGTAAAAAATAAATATAAAGTTGACTCACTAAAGTTAAGGGTTTCTAAGCCAGGTGCATTAAGACATGCTGAGGACGTTGGGGTAATTATTTACAGATGATGAAGTACTTCCTTTCACTTGGGAGCAATATTAACCCAGAGTTAAATTTGGATTTTGCTATTTCTTCATTGGGTAAAATACTGAGAGATACCAAATGTTCTTCAATATATAAAACTCAAGCTGAGGGTTTTGATGGAGACGATTTCCTAAATCTTGTCTATTGTGGCACATCTCCTCTATCGTTTGAGAGTCTCAAAAAAAAATTAAAAGCTATAGAAGATAGCTCTGGAAGAGACAGAAGCAGTCCAAAATTTTCCTCAAGAACTCTAGATATAGATATAGTGCTGCAATTAAGCGACGATGAGGAAATACTTTTTGAGAGTGATGAGATAGCCAAATATCGTTTTGTATCTGAGCCCCTTAGAGAAATATTGTGAGCTTATTTATAGTTTTTTTCTACTAAGCCCCAAGCAGCTTCTGCTAAGGGAGCTACTTGATTTCCTCTTTCCTCGGCATGTTTACTTGCTGCAGTGCCATCTCTCACTCTGCCCATAATTCCTTGAAGAATCCCTGCCAGTTTGAAGATATTAAAAATAGTATAAAACTCCCAATGTTCATCAAGATTCTTGCCGGTAATTTCAGAATACATATTCATGTATTCTTTTTCTGTTGGAATGCCATTTTCCTGGCAGAATTTTTGATCGCTTAACTCTGGAATATTTCTCCAACTAATACAGTGATAATTGAAGTCTGCAATAGGATGCCCAAGAGTTGAAAGCTCCCAGTCCAATACCCCCATAATATTATTATTTGTATTGAAAACCATATTATCGAGTCGATAATCTCCATGAACAATTGTGGTCTCATCTTCATCAGGAATATTAGAGGGAAGCCAATCTATTAAGTTATTCATTGCTGGAATATCTTGAGTCTCTGAAGCTATATATTGCTTGGTCCATCTAGAAACTTGCCTAGCAATGTAATTTCCAGGCTTGCCATAATTAGACAATCCAACTGCTTCATAATCAACCATATGAAGCTGAGCAATGACATTATTTTTGCTTGCATAAATTTGCTTTCTTTCTGCTGGAGACTTGTCACTTAGTAACAGATCCCAATAAATACTTCCATCAAGGAAATCCATAATAAAAAAAGGCGTACCTATAATTTCTTCATCCTCACAAAGACCATAAGTTTTTGGTACTGGAACCTTGGTTTCTTGAAGAGCAGTCATCACTTTGTATTCTCTATCTACAGCATGAGCAGACGGTAACAAAACTCCTGGAGGCTTTCTGCGCAAGACAAACTTTTTATTTTCAGTTGTAATTTTATATGTGGGATTTGATTGGCCGCCTTTAAATTGAGCAATTTCTAAGATTTTTCCAGCAGATGCGATGTTATCGTTAAGCCACCCCTGTAAACCTAACTCATTAAACTTTAGGTTCTCAGCAACCTCCTTTGTTCCTGAGAAAATTTTATTACCATCCGGATTATTTGAATTGGAGTCGTTCATTATTATAGAGATTTACCTCCATCTATATTTAATATCTGACCGGTCACATATTCTGCTTCAGAAAGATATATTGCAGCATCCACAATATCTTTTTCGCTTCCCATTCTCTTCAAGGGAACCGCATCAATAATTTTATTTTTTTGCTCTGATGTCCACTCTGTGTTGGGTGGTTCCAGAATTGCACCAGGAGCTATTGCATTGACTCTTATGTGAGGAGCTAATTCTTTAGCAAGTGCTTTTGTGAGAGTTTGCAAACCAGATTTGGCCGCAAGATAAATTGAATGATTGACCAAAGCTTTATCAACATTAATATCAGTAATATTGATAATAAAGCCTTTATTTTTTTTTAGTTGTTTGTGAAATGATTGAATTAAAAAGAGCGGTGCTTTTAAATTACTGCCCATGAGAGCATCCCAATTTTCTTCAGAGAAAGTTCCTATGGGAGTAGGGTAGAAGGTCGAGGCATTATTGATTAATGCATCAATGCTTATATTATTTGATTGTATTTTTGCTACTAACTTTTCAACTTCATTTGTATTATCAAGATTTGCTTGAACAAGCATGGCGCTATTAAATCTTTCGGCATTCATTTGATCAGCCAGACTTTCAGCCTCATCTTTAGAGGCATTGAAGTGAATCACAATGTCCCAGCCTTTCTTAAAAAATGATAAGGCCATCTCTTTGCCTATCCTTTTTGCCGCTCCAGTAATCAGAATTCTTTTATTCATATGATCTCTTGTAAGGCTTCATGATAAAGCAATTGTTTTTGATTCGAAACTTCAGACTCATTTACATTTGCCATTACCGAAAAGTCTATCGCCATGACCGATTGAAAGAGTTTCTCTAGGTAGTCTTGATGCTCATTTAGAAACCCATACTGTTTAAATTGCGTCAATATTTCATAATTACGGCGCACGTTCATCTTTTCAACTAATCTTAATTTTTCTAACTTATTTTTAGAGTCAATTAAATTAATTATTTGTTTCAAAGATTCTAAAACTTTTATATATGAATTTGGGACTGGTAATGATGCACACAGCTGAAAGCAATTTATTCGCTGCATATCAGCCCATTTAAGCTCAGGTAAATCTCCCTCACATGAAACGCTTTTAAGATCTATAAACCATGGATCTGTTAAATGGAACTGGATTAAAGTTTTAAAGAATTGATCACTACACTTATTTTCAAGAGCTTTTTTAGTTTCCATCCATACTCTTTCAGATGAAAGGTCGTTAAGTTCTGTTGAAGCAACAATCCTTGCAAATAAAACTTTTGTTTCCTCATGAAGATCAAAATCATGGAGTTGTTCATATGATTTAAACCTTGCATATCTTAAGACTCGAAGTGGGTCTTCTTCAAAGGCAGGGGAGACATGTTTGAATATTTTATTTTTTAGATCTTCTCTGCCTTCAAAAGGGTCAATAATATTTCCATTGTCATCTTTGGCCATTGCATTGATTGTAAAATCTCTTCGTTTAAGATCTTCTTCAAGGGTGACGCTTGAATCAAAATAAAAATTAAATCCTTTATAGCCAACACCAGATTTTCTTTCAGTTCTAGCTAAAGCATATTCTTCATTGGTTTCTGGATGAAGAAAGACTGGAAAATCTTTGCCTATGGGTTTAAAACCCTTTTCTTCCATCTCTTGCGGACTAGAATTTACCACAACCCAGTCACGATCCTTAGGCTCCACCCCAAGTAACTCATCTCTTACAGATCCGCCAACTTGAAAAACTTTCATGCTAATACTTTACCGAAATTTTCTCTAAATCATCTACTCTAAGAGCCGTAAGTTTTCCTTTCCATGTGCAGCCCGTATCTAAGCCAATAAAATGAGGGTTATTTGTTTGACCATTTAAAGATGCCCAATGGCCAAATACATAATACTGTTTCATTTTTTTGTAGGATGAAGATTCATAGTGAAACCATGGCTTAAATCCTTTGGAAGCTTTTGTGCTTGTATTTTTCAAGTCTAAGGCAGCCTTATTCCCAAGGAATCTCATTCTAGTAAAGTAGTTGATAATAATTCTATATCTTTCTTTGCCTGTTAATGATTCATTCCAAGACTTTGGATCATCGCCCCACATTGCTTTAAGTATCTTAGATGAATTATTAGTCAATGTTTTGGAAACTTCATTAGCAAGATCCTGAGCTTTTTCTATCGACCAAATCTCTGGAATGCCAGCATGAGTGATAATGAATTTATTATTTGTCGATTGATCGGAGATTTGAATGAGAAGAGGGCGGGTGATGAGCCAGTCAAAAATTTCTTTATTATTTTCTGCCTTTACTATTTTTCTTAACTTACCTTTGCCCTGTTTAATGCTCATTAAGTAAAGCAAATAGAGATCATGATTTCCCAACACAGTGGTAATATTTTTATCTGCAAGGCAGTAATTTAAAACATCAAGAGACTTTGGGCCTCTGTTTACCAGATCGCCAGTAAGTATAATTTGATCTTTTTGTTTGTCATAATTAATTTTTTTTAACAATCTTATGAATTGATCAAAACAGCCATGCAAATCCCCAATAATATAAGTGCTCATTTAAATATTTATGCTTTGAAAAACTAAAATAAAATCTTCAATAGATAATTCCTCTGCTCTTGCCTGCGGATTTATATGCAGCTTCTCATAATCAATTTCTAATTTTTTTAAATTGTTTTTAATTCCCTTTCTTTTATTCGCAAAAGATTGATCAACTAAGTTTGAAAATTCTCTGAAGTTGCATAACGCAACCAAAGGATTGTCTCTAGGGATGAGCCTAATAAATGAGGACTGAACTTTGGGTCTAATGTCAAAAGATTCAGGGGGAACATCAAATAAAATCGCTGTTTTAAAAAATGCTGCAATTTTTACCCCAAGTCTACCCCAATCTCCTGAGTTATTTGAAGCACAGATCCTTAGCGCAACTTCCTTTTGGACTAAAAAATGCATATCTTCAATTCCATCAAAATAATTAATTAATTTAAGGACTATTTGCGTAGAAATATTATAGGGAAGATTCCCTACAACCCTATGCTTAGCCTCATATAGAAATTCTAGAGGTGCTTTTAGAACATCATCATGAATAAATATATGCTCACTATCTGTATATTTTTTTGAGAGAGTTAATATATTTTTTTTATCAAGATCCATGGCCGTTACTTTAATATCTTGACCCATTAACTGATCTGTTAATGCGCCAGTGCCAGGGCCAATCTCAAAAAAAAGATTATTTCTTTGGGGGTTTATTGCTCTCTCAATTTCAAATAATATTACTGGATCTATAAGATAGTTTTGTCCGAGTCTTCGTCGATGAGCTCTATCACTCATCTTAGTTGAGCTTCTGCTGCTTTTATTGCTTCTTTTATTGATCCAAGATTTGGCTTGATTTTTCCAGCAATATCTAAGGCTGTTCCATGATCAACAGATGTTCTTACAATTCCAGTGCCAAGGGTAATATTAACTGCCGCCCCAAAACTTAAGGCTTTTAAGACTGGCAAAGCTTGATCGTGATACATCGCAAGGTAAGCATCTGTTTCCTTTATTTTTTTAGTTGTGAAAGCTGTATCAGCTGAAATTGCATATGAAGCATTTATGCCCATTTCCTTACAAACTTTTACTGCTGGATTTATTATCCTAATCTCTTCCATACCCATTTTTCCATTTTCACCGGCATGTGGATTTAGTCCCAGGATAGTTATTGCTGGAAGTTTGATTTTAAACTTTGTTTTTAATCCCGAATGCAAAGTTTGAATTATCTGAATCAATTTTGACTTGCGAATATTTTTAGCAACTTCAGCTAATGGTATATGAGTAGTAGCTAGAGCAACTTTAATCTTGCTTGAAGACAGCAGCATGACTGCATTTTTAGATTTTGTTTTCTTTTGAATCCACTCCGTGTGACCTTGAAAATTTTTAAAGCCACCATTAATAATATTACTTTTTTGAATGGGCCCAGTGACCAAGCCAACATTTTTGTTTCTAAGGCACTCAGTAATTCCAAAGTTAAGATTATCAATAATATATTTTGCATTTTTAGGATTTAGGGAGCCCGAAGATGAATCTTTGCAACTGGAAATCTGAATAAACTGGATCGTTCCAAATTTATTTTTTTTGGCAAATTTTATATTTTTTACCTCAACAAACTGAATCTTTAGACCTAGAATTTCAGATCTTGATTTTAATAGCTTAATATCAGCAATACAGATCATTGCAGAACGCATGTCTTGCCAAAACTTCAACTTTGATAAATATAGAACTAGGTCGATGCCAATGCCTGCTGGCTCACCATGAGAGTAGAGGAGACGATTCAATCTAGTTCTTTAAATTCTACAAATGCCTCTGCTCTTGTTGTGCGAAGAGTATTTTCTAATTCCTCATCAAATTTTCTAGCAAACAAAATGCCATAGGCTCTGTCTTTAATGACTTCTTCGGTTAAGTCTTCTGTTCTAGTATCCAGCACTTGAAGAAAATGAAAACCAAACTCAGATTCAAAAACAGGAGATATTTCATTAATCGGTGATTCCAGCATCATCTTTTCAAAAGCTGGAGCAGTTTGGCCTTTACTGAGCCAATCTAAGTCGCCGCCTCGACTTGCTGAACCAGGATCTTCAGAAAATTCCTTAGCCAGTAGAGTAAAATCTTCACCATCTAGAACTCTTTTTCTAACTTCTTCTAGCTCTTTTTTAGTAAAAGTTTCATCTCTTAATTTTGTAGTCATCATTAAAATATGGCGGACGTTCCATTGGTCTTCAAAACGTACGAGATCCCCACGTTTGTCCTCAAGTTTTAATATATAAAAGCCAGAACTACTTTTTAATGGAGGAGAAATATACCCTTTCTTCTTACCTTTAAGGGCGTTTGCAAATAAGCTCGGAAGATCAGCTAGGTTCCTCCAACCCATCTCTCCGCCAGATAACGCGTTGCTGCTTTTTGAATTTTCTTTGGCTAAATTTGCAAAATCT
>JADHNV010000065.1 GCA_016779285.1 SAR86 cluster bacterium | reverse complement strand
AATAAAAAACACTAGATAATCACTAAAAGACTTGCCCAATGGTAAATTGGAATTCTTCAGTTCTATCAAAAGGCCCGTCATTAAATGGCTGAGAAAAACTAAAGCTCATTGGGCCAAAGCCTGTTATCCATGTCACTCCAACTCCTATTGAATACTTTAACTCATCAATCGAGGGCTCATAACAGTTAATCTGGTATTCCTGGCAGTCAGTAGAAAAAACATTACCAAAATCTAAAAAGAATGCAGAGCGCATAGATCTTTGATCTTCAATCATTGGAAGTCTAAAAATTAACTGAAGACTTCCTTCAATTAAAAAGTTACCTCCGATTGGATCCCTTAACTGCTGAAAAGCATATGGGTTTTGTGCAATTGAATCAGGCTCACCATCAAAATCTGTATCAATAATTAATGGGCATTCTCCTGTTTTGGCATCAAATTCATAGCATGGTGATGGCGTCACCCTAGGACCCAAAGTATTAGATTCAAAACCTCTGAGTGAGCGAGGACCCCCAGAATAAAAATTTTCAAAAAATGGAGTTATTTTGGTGTCTCCATAGGCTCCTGTGTAACCCAGCTGTCCATCAAACCCAAAAACAAGATTAGCAAAACCTAGAGGACGGTAAAATTTTTGACGAATATTTGTTTTAAAATAACTTAGATCGCTGCCTGGAATGGTGGCTTGCAACATGATATCTGTTGAGGATCCATATGTTGGAAACATACCTCTATTCAAGGTAATTCTTGACCAAACAGCTTGAACTTTTAAAACGTCAAATACAGTTCCCTCAGAGGCAAGGAAATCAGCAATTTCTCTTGAAGGCAGAGATCCAGGATCAATATCCGTATTATCAAAATTAAGGTTTAATCCTATTCTCTGAGTATCGCTTATGGGATAACCAAACTGGACGCCGGCACCCATAGAGTTGGTAAGATAATTTGCTACGTTGTACTCACCATAATCAGTTTCTCGAAAGTAAAGGCTATAACCTCTACTTACACCATCCATTGTAAAATAAGGATCGAAGAATGATATATTGTAGGCTTCTTGATAGACACTTTTATTGATGCCTAAATTAAACCTATTTCCACTACCCAGATAATTATTATCAGATAAATTTAATCCTAAGTTCATTCCAAAATCACTATACCCGATCGATCCACCGATACTCGAAGTGCTCTCTTCTTCCACAGTAAACTCAATATCAACTTGATCTTCTGTTCCTGGCACCGGAATTGTTTCTACATTAACTTCTTTAAAATAACCTAATCTTTCAAGTCTCACTTTTGAGCCCTCAATCAAATTGTCTGATGCCCAAGCTCCCTCAAATTGTCTCATCTCTCTTCGCAGAACCTCATCATTGGTTAAGTAGTTACCTGAGAATAAAATCTTTCTTGCATAGGTTCTATTGCCTGGCTGAACCAAGAAAAACAAAGAAACTGAATTATCATCCTCATTAATTTCAGGATTCCCTGAAACCTCTGCAAAGGTGTAGCCTTCGTTTCCTAAAAGATTAACAAAATATTCTTCAATTTGGGTTATTTGGGCTTGAGAGTAGATTTGATCTTTTTGGCTATCAATTACAGCTGAGTAGATGCGCTCATCGATCGGCATATCACCAACAACAGTTACTTCATCAATTTTATATTGCTGGCCCTCTCTAATACTTAAAGTTATAAAAATATCCTTTTTATCTTTTGAAACAGACACCTGAGAAGATTCGATAGAAAATTTAAGATAGCCTCTATCTAGATAAAAAGATTCTAAATTTTCTATATCCCCTTGAAGTTTTTCTTTTGAGTACTTATTTTTATTTGAAAGGAACGAGTACCACTTACCCTCCTTGAGCTCAAAACCTCTCATCAAATCTTCATCTGAAAAAAGCTCATTGCCAATGATATTAACTTTTTTTATTTTTGCGCTTTCACCTTCATCAATAATAATTTTTAAGTCAATGGTATTTCTAGGTTTGTTAATCGTTTCTATCTCTACACCTGCGCCATATCGCCCTTGAGAGGCATACTGTCTGACCAGTTCACTTTTCATGCCATTCAAAGTAGATCGCTTATACACTTGACCCTCGGCAATACCTGCGCCTTCAAGTCCTTTTAATAAATCCTCAGATTTCAATGCTTTATTACCATCAAGTTCAATTGATGAGATAGATGGTCTTTCTAAGACGCTGATGATGAGCGCGTTACCATCCTTACCAATTTGAATATCGTTAAATTGCGCTGTACTAAACAAAGCTCTGGTAATTTCTGAGACTTTAGCCTGATTCATTGTGTCGCCAACGCTAACTGGAATTGCAGTGAAAATACTGCCAATAGAAACTCTTTGCAAGCCAACTATTCTTATATCAGTAATTAAAAATTCATCGAATGCTGAAGCTGAAAATGATATTACTGCAAGAAGGGAAAGAGCTAAATTTTTCATTGATGATGTTATAAAAATTTAGAAATATCATTGAACACAGCAAAGATCATAAGGAATCCAACCGCAACCCACCCTGACATGTAAAATAAATTTTCCATTTTTTCTGGCATTGGGGAACCCCTAACAGCTTCAATGCCTAACATAACTAGCTGGCCACCATCTAAAACTGGAATTGGTAATAGATTTAATACGCCTAAACTTATGCTTAAAAGAGCCATCAGGTATAAAAAAGGCATAAAGCCGGCTTTGGCAGTATCACCAGCCATCTGCACAATGCCAATTGGACCGCTGAGATTTTGTGTTCCCAGATCTCTTGTTACCATTTTGCCAACAAAAGTTAGAGTTTTAACACTCAAATTATATGTTTCGTATGCTCCCTTTGAAAGTGAAGCAAAGAATGATCTTTTTAATCCTGGCATTATTCCAATATATTTTTCTTCTTCGCCGTTTACATTGCTTCTAACACTAAGAGGTACATTCAAGTACAAGGTTTGCTCATTTCTTAAAACCTTGAAATCTAAATCAGACCCCTGATAGTCCTCAAGGAATAATCTCAAATCTTCAAATGAACGAATTGATTGGCTATTAACAGCTAGTATCCTATCGTTAACCATTAATCCACTCTTTGCGGCTTCACTGTCTGGAGCAATGACACCGACAGTTGGCTGTAATTTCATCACAAGATCAAAACCCATGAAATTTTCAGGAGCATTTTGCTCTTCTGGATCTGAAAGATAATTTTTTACGGGAACTGATAATGTATATTTTGATGCGCCTGGACCTCTTGTAAATGTAAAGTCAATAATGCCGTTGGTCCCTGACAATGAAAGTAATTCCAGTCTGATGTCCTGAAGACTGGAAACTGTCTTATCATTGATAGCAGTCAAGACATCTCCTGGCTTCAAGTCAGAACTATTTTGAATATATTCAGAAGAAATCCCAGATACTTCTGGAATAAATTGACGCTCTACAGAATTTACAAAGATTAAAGATAGAATTCCAACAGCAAGTATAAAGTTAGCTGTGGGGCCTGCAAGCATTACAAGGGCTCTTTGCCATTTGGGTTTGCTTTCAAAAGTATTCTGATTTTGTTCGGGAGTTAAGGGTTGCTGAAGCTCTAATTCTTCTTCATTAACTTTTTCAGTATGAAATGCTACATATCCACCTAATGGGAGAGCAGATAAAGCAAATTCAGTCCCATGTTTGTCTAATTTTTTATAGACTACGGGACCCATGCCTATCGAGAATCTATAAATATGAATATTACACATCCTGCCAACAATAAAATGCCCAAATTCATGAATGGCAATGAGAACGCCCAGTAAAACTATGGCTGAAAAAAAATAGATCATAATATTATAAAATTTAGCTTATGGATTTTATCACCTTCTCTGCTTGAATGCGTGCTTGTTTGTCATATTCAAATACATCATCTAAATTGTTTAGTTTAGAACAGGGAAAAGAATTAAAAGTTCTTTCTATAACTCTATAAATATCAGCAAAATTTATATCTTTGTTGATAAAAGACTCGACTGCAACTTCATTTGCAGCATTAAAAATAACCCCTAAATTACCACCTTGATTACAAACTTCTCTAGCGATCTCAAAAATTACCCCTCTTCCTTCCGGTATTGGCTCAAAAGAAAAGTTCAATCCTGAGAAATGAATGGGCTCAAAATTAATAGGCAGCCTTCTACCCAAACCCAGGGCATTGGCAATGGGGACTTCCATATTTGGGTTACTCATTTGAGCCATGGTAGAACCATCAATAAATGTAACCATTGAATGAATAATGCTTTGAGGGTGTAAAACGATTTCAATTTTAGATTCTGGAATTTGAAAAAGATGATGTGCTTCAATTAACTCTAGACACTTATTTACTAAAGTGGCTGAATCAATAGTAATTTTGGTTCCCATGCTCCAAGTTGGATGTTTCAAGGCATCTTGGAGTGAAACTTCAGCTAATTCCTTAAATGTTTTATCTTTAAAGGGGCCGCCTGATGCAGTGATAATTATTTTAGCAATCTCATCAAGGTTTCTGTATGAAGGTAAGCATTGATGGATAGCATTGTGCTCACTGTCAACTGGAATAATTTTTGAATTTTTAGCTTCAGCAAGAGGAATTAAGATGTCCCCCGCCGCTACAATGCTTTCTTTATTTGCAACCAGAATAGTTTTGCCTGCATCTATAGCAAAATAACTTGCCTTTAAACCAGCAAATCCTGAAATTGCTGATACCACTATGTCCACATTGGAATCTTGTATTAGCTGCTGTAATTCATTTTCTGAATTAAGAATTCTGGGGTATCTACGAAATAATTGATGTGAATTATCAAGATCAGGTTCACCGATAAAAATATGTTCTGGTTCAAATTCTTGTGCTATTTTATGGGCTTTATCTAAGTTGCTGCCCAATCCAATACCCAGCAAATTAAATTCTTTTTTATTCTGCCTGATTACATTAAGGCAACTTTCGCCAATACTGCCGGTAGCGCCCAATAAAATAATATTTTTCATAACATTAAGTGAGTTAAGAAAATAAAAATTGGCATCACAGCAATATGAGAATCCAAGCGATCCCAAATCCCGCCGTGACCAGGAATCATTGACCCACTATCTTTAACTGACTTACTCCTTTTCAATTGACTTTCAAAATAGTCACCAACAAATGCAAAAGGAAGACTGATCAAAGAAGCCAAAAACAAACCAACTGAGATTAAATCAAAGAAATACAATAAGGTTATAAAAATAATAACTAGTGCTGACCCGCCCAATAAACCCTCTATAGTTTTATTTGGACTGATATTGGGAAAAAGTGGTGTTTTACCAATGCTACTTCCAACTAAATAAGCCCCAATATCTGCTAATACAACATTAAACAAAATTATAAATAGCACAAAAAA
>JADHNV010000064.1 GCA_016779285.1 SAR86 cluster bacterium | reverse complement strand
GATTGATGATTTAATATCATTGGCATAGTTGACAACGTATGTAAAATCATTGTCAGAGATTTCTAAAAGTGATTGGATATTGTCAGTTGATGGGTTTATCTCCACATCTTTAATAAGTTTACGCACATTAGAATTTATAACTGCTTCTGGATAAGACGGAATGAATTTACTGACACCAGACTTCCAGTTATCAGATCTTATCAATGACTGAGAATCTGTTATTTGCAATAACTTAGATGATATTTCATGAGCTGAGAAAGTTTCGAGATTGGAGAAATACTTTGGATACAAAGTTGCTCTTGGTTTGAGAACTTGATCAGACTTGATGACAATTTTATTTAATTTTTCAATCTCTGGCCAGGGCGCTTCAGGATTAACATAGTCTTTAGTTATAGGAGAGATACCTCCAAAATCATTTATTCCAGAGAGAGTTAATTGATTGATATGCTTGGAATTTAAATTGGGTGGAACTTGTAAACTAATATCACCAGGTAAAATGAGTCTAGCCATTGCTATGGTCCACATTAACTCGTCAAAAGATGGCTCAGGTGCATTGACCATCAATGTATTAGGTTTGGCTCTAAAATTTTGTACTATAACTTCCTGAATGTGGTTATATTTTTTATGAAGTTTCGCAATTTCATGCAATGACTCTAATCGTTCTAATCTTGTCTCCCCAATGCCAATTAAGATTCCTGTGGTGAATGGCACGCTTTGTTTTCCAGCTTCTACTAAAGTCTTCATTCTAAAGGATGGGTCTTTATCAGGAGACCCATAATGAGGCTGCCCTTTTTCAGTCAGTCGTGTTGACAATGATTCAACCATTAATCCCATGGATCCACTCAAAGGCTTCAATTTTTTTATTTCAGCTGCAGTGAGGCATCCAGGATTTAAATGCGGAATCAGTGAAGTTTCACTTAGAACCGCTTCAGCACAGGCTGCAAGGTAATCGTTCGTCGTCTTGAAGCCATTCGTTGACAGCCAATCACGTGCCGTCTTGTACCTTAATTCAGGTTTGTCACCAAGAGTAAA
Organism: SAR86 cluster bacterium; assembly: GCA_016779285.1. Lineage (GTDB taxonomy): Bacteria > Pseudomonadota > Gammaproteobacteria > Magnimaribacterales > D2472 > D2472. The sequence continues at coordinate 4,328 of JADHNV010000064.1, read as the reverse complement.
CAGAGCTTCATAACAACCTTGTAATTCACCTTCTTTAGCAATTTCGATAACTTGATCAATGGATAGATATGGGGAGACAACTTTTTTTGGTGTTTGTGCAAAAGTACAGTAATGGCAAACATCGCGACATAAAAATGTTAAGGGTATGAAGACTTTTGGTGAATAGGTGATTAAGTTTTTAAAATGAGCTGTTTTCTTATCATAAGAAGATTGAATCAAAGCATCAGACAAACATATATTGGATAATGAAACCAGCTCACTATAATCTATGCATCCAACCTCTATTAACTGCCTTAAAGATTGATTTGATTGTTCCTGGATATTCACAATTTAACTTTTAATATATTTAATCAGTTTGAAGTAATCTTCCTCTGAGTCAAGGTCATCTTGCAGGCTGGGTAGATCAATATCTTGGTAGTTAATACCATTATTTTTAAATTCATTTCGGAACAAATTATAACTATCTGTACCAAATTTATATTGAAAATTTAAAGATCCACTAAACATTAAGCAATTAGTTCCTTGTTTTTTTATATCAGAAACTATACTCACCTTTGCACTGTTATAAAGTGATAAAAGATGTTGCAAATCAGTTTCATTAATTCTTGGAAGATCAGCATGCATGATCAAGATATGATCAGAAACAGCGCTTGAGTTAATAGCTTCCTCCAATCCTTCATTTAAAGATGATTCTGTGAAATATGAATTCGCATTATGGAAACTCAAAGTGCTGTCATTGGTAACCACTGTAATGGAATGGCATATATTAGATTTTGATAAAATATCAATTGTGTTATTTGCCATTGAAGCAGCAAGAGCCTCTCTTTCTGAAGAGCTAATTACCTTAGAAAGTCTTTTTTTTGATGTTGTAAACTTTTTAATCGGTATAAATGCTGAAACATTCATTTATTTTGATTCGAGAAGTTTGATGATTTCATGTGCAAGTGAATTCTTTGACAGGGTGTTATTCATAATTAAGTTAGCACAATGCACCTCGTAGCCCAATTCATTTAATTTTGTTGTTTCCTCGACGTCTGATGGGTCGATAAAAATTCTTTTAGAGTATTGTTGATAAAATTTACCAATTGTTACAACACTAATGTCATGGTCAAGTTCTAGCATCATTTTAGCAGTTGGTCCTTTTAAAGATTTAGAATTTACAATGGGGCTGATAACCGTAACCTTGTCTGAAAACCCTCCAAGGTATTGGTTTAAAGTTGTTAGTTGCAACATTGGATTTATGCTTACATAGGGATTCGATGGGCAGATAATAATTTCATCGTATGAGGATAAAGTTAAATCTGGGTTAAATTCAGCTTTATCAAGACCTTTAAATACGAAATCGGTCACAGGCGGTGCGCACTTTAGTTTGACAAAATATTCTTGAAATGAAAGTAATCTATTTTTTGTTTGAATATACGTTTCGACAGGTTGATTGCTCATTGGATAAATATATTTAGGCAGTTTAAATGACTCACATAATTTATGAGTTGCTTCTGTCAGTGAAAAGCCGGATTGAATAAGTTGGGTTCTCTGGATATGTGTGGCTAAATCTTTATCCCCGAGTTGAAACCAAGTTTCACCATTCATTTCCCTTAATGCTGAGAGCATGTTCCACGATTCATCCTTTCTGCCCCACCCTTTTGATACATCAGATTCACCAGCAAGGGTGTACATGACCGTATCAAGATCAGGACAAATCTTGAAATCAAGATGCGTAAAATCATCTCCAGTATTAACAGCAATGGTTAAATTCTCAGAATTAATTGAATTTTTAAACCCCAATGCAAGCTTGGCACCTCCAACTCCTCCACACAATAGCAGGTAATTTTTCATCTAAATAAATCCTCTGCTTCATCACGAATTAATGACTGAGAGTCACAAAGATTATTCTGCTTGAATTGATAGCCTTTAATCAATACAACTGGTTTTTTTTGTGCAGCCTGGCCCATCAAAAGAGATGCAGCGGCAGCTAATTCATCGGCAATACCAATTTGAGTTACTTTAAGTTCATTACCATAAAGGTCTTTTTTACCCCTCTCATCAAGAAGACATTCGATGTTATGACTGCCTATAGTAAATCCGACTATTCCATTCCTAAAAGGTCTGCCCATTGTATCGGTAATAATTACAGATACATCCTTTTGAAAATATCGAGATAAACTTTCAGAAATTTTCCTTGCAGATTTGTCAGGGTCTTTAGGGAGAAGAAGGACAAGATCTTTCTGCTGATCAATATTTGATCTATCTATTCCTGCATTTGCATGAATAAATCCTAATTTATGCTCAACTATCAATACGCCCATTCTGTAGCGCACAACCTTCTTAGACTCATTTAAAATAGCTTGAACAAAATTTGGCTCTTTATTGATTGCCTTTGCTAATTTGATTGCTTCTTGTGATGGTGTGAGAGAAGAGATATCGAAATATCGATTTTCTGATTTAGATACTATCTTTTGAGCAATTGCGACTATATCTCCATTATCAACTTCAATGGATTCTGTAACCAATGCATTGATAATTTCATCTGCAATATCCTGGCCAGGCTCAATTAAAGGAAGTGTCTCTAAAGCAATGAGTTTAATTGAACTGATAATATTTCTCTATTTTAATGGCCAGTAATTTTAATGCCTGAATGAGCAAGTGAGTGTTTTTTATTAATGGCAATTAGTATTGAAGTCAGGGCTTCAGCAGCAGCTGAATTACATAATGGGCCAGCATGCCAAGCTTTCAAACCAGCATCAGCAGCTAATTCAATGACAACATTTCTAGCATCAAGCAAATCACCTGCAACTAAAACATCACAATCAATTTCTGCATCTGTTTGCAGTAACTCGGCAGATATATTTTGAAATGCAGATACCACAGTGGTAGATTCACCTAAAATTGATTGGGCATTCAATGCAGCTGAGCCACTTTCTGGTAATTGAACTCTCATAACCTTTGGAGGCATCAATGGAACTGTTGCATCGATCATTATCTTGTTAGCCAAAGCATTGTCAATGCTTAGTAACGTCGATTCTTGATGAGCAAATGGCACCGTCAAGCAAGCAAGCTCACAAGATTTAGCAGCATCAATATTAAGCATTCCAGATGATATTTCTAGACCTAGATCGGATGCAACCTCCTGTGCTTTTCCTAAATCACGGCTTCCTATCACAACTTCATGTCCAGCTTTTATCCATCTTGATGCCAAACCTCTACCTAAAGATCCAGTTCCGCCTAGAATAGCTATTTTCATTTAATCTCTCCTGCTTATTAATTATCAAATATTATACAAATTCATCGGTCAATCAATGGGTATCTGCAAGAATAAATTTGTCAATATAAAATCAACCTACATACTTTATAATTGATCTAATTAATCTGGAAAATAATATAAATGATAAATCTAGAAAAGAAATCGGTGGTTATAACTGGCGGTACAAAAGGTATAGGGGTTGAAATTTCTAAATCTTTTTTAAAACTAAATGCTAAAGTCTTTGTTCTCGCAAGACATAAACCCAAAAAAATCATCCAATCTAAAGGTAATAAAGCCATATTCATTGAATGTGACATAAGAAATATTGAGTCTCTAGATCAAGCTGTGCAAAAAATCAAAGAAGCCTCAAAATCAATTGATGTTTTGATAAATAATGCTGGAGGCGCTCCAATGGCTGATGCTTTAAAAGCATCTAACAAATTCCATGATGCGATCATTGATCTTAATTTATCTGCCCCTCTTAATGTAAGTCAGAGGTTTGCAAAAATTATGATGAAACAAAAATATACATCTAACATCATAAATATATCCAGTGTTACCGCAACTAGACCAACGCCTGGTAGTGCTGCTTATGGAGCTGCCAAGGGTGGACTTGTGAATCTTACAAAAACTTTAGCCATCGAATGGGCGCCAAAAATTAAGGTTAATTCAATCATTGTAGGTTATATAGAAACAGAAAATTCAAAACTTCATTACGGTAGTAAAAAAGAGATTAACAAAGTTGCAAAAACGATACCCATGAAAAGAATGGGAAAGCCTTCAGATGTAGCTAATGCTTGTATATTTTTCTCTTCTGATTTAGCAGATTGGGTAACAGGAGCTGCTCTAGAGGTTCATGGTGGTGGAGAAAAGCCTTCATACTTAAATGTGGTTCAACCCAATAACTAATGAACTTTTTTGCTAATATGCTTTCTATATAAAATAAACACTTTGGAGCAATCATGAATGAAAAATATATTCAAGCAATAATTCTGGGATCCATTATTGGTTTTGCTATTTTGATTGATGACTTTATTACACCTCAACCAAATCCAAAAATAATGCAAAAGCATTTAATGGTTAAAGA
>JADHNV010000004.1 GCA_016779285.1 SAR86 cluster bacterium | reverse complement strand
TAATGTTAAAGCTGCTTTACAAAAAAAGGTTTCAGGTTAAATCTGGCATTTACGACAATAGAATGTTGCTCTTTGTGATTGGACAATTCTCTTAATCAATTCTTGTTTACAACTTATACATTTTTTATTTGTACGATCATAGACTGCGAGATCTATTTTGAAGTACCCCTTATTACCATCAGGCTGATAGAAGTCTTGCAAGGTAGTGCCTCCGGCTTTGATAGCTACCTTTAATATTTTTTTGGTTGATGTAACAATCTTATGATGCTCTCTTTTTGTAAGGGTTTTGCTTTTTCTTGTAGGTCTAATGTTGGCATCAAATAGTATTTCATTGGCATAAATATTTCCAATACCAACAACATTATGTTGGTTCATGAGTGCATTTTTTATAGGCGACAAAGATTTTTTAATTTTTTGAAATAAGTATTCTCCATTGAATTCTTCTGACAAGGGTTCAGGACCTAGTTTCTTTAATAAAAAATGTGTACCTGGTTCTTTGATGAAGTGCATTGACCCAAACCTTCTTGGATCATTAAATATTAATTTTCCTCTTTGGAAAATTAACTCAACATGGTCATGCTTTTTATAAAAATTGGATGTTTTATCTGCAATCCTAAGTGTTCCCGTCATGCCTAGATGAATCAGTATTTGTGGTTTGCCAATATGAAGTAAAATATATTTTGCTCTTCTGCTAATCCTCTCAACTTTTAGTCCTTCAAGCCTTTTAAAGGCCTTGCGGTCAATTTTCCATCGTAAATTTGGGTTATATATCTCTATAGATTCTATGGTTTGATTTGTGAACTCTTGAATTGCTTGAACTGAGGTTTCAACCTCTGGCAATTCAGGCACTTTTTACCCGAGTAAATTATTTATTTCTATAAGGTTTTCTGGGCTTAGAGTTCCAGCTGCTAGATGCAAGCGAAGTGTTGTAATAAGGTAGTCATACTTTGCATTTGATAGATTTCTTTCAGCACTGTAAAGATTTTTTTCAGCTTGCAGTAAATCTACTATATTTCTGGTTCCAACCTCATAACCTACTTTTGTGGCCTCTAGCGCACTTGAGGCTGACACAACGGCTTGTTTTTGAGCCCGAAGATTAGCTACTAATGTGACTACATTTGAGTATTGGCTTCGGACATCTTGAATAACGCTCCTTTCGGTAAATAATGCATCCTCTATTGATTTATTTGACTCAGCATATGCTTGCTTTGTTCTTGAGATGACCGCCCCGCCTTGAAAAATTGGCATTGAAAGTTGTAAGCTATAAGTATCTCTTTGAGTTTCATCTGGAACCGTGATATCAAAAGCTCCTCCGGTATTTAATCCATCAAAAGCATATTGATTTGTTTCAGATTCAGTTTGCACTCCAACAATATCAACTTTAGGTAAGTGATTTGATGCTACGCTTCTTGCATTATTCTTAGAGGCAAACTTCCTAAGATTTGCAGCTTGAAGTCTGAAGTTATTCTCTACGGCTTTTCTTGCCCATTCTTCTTTAGAAGCAGGAACAGGATTTGTAACATTTAGATCATTCACCAGTCCGTCAAGAGAAAGTATTTCTCTTCCAACTAGAGCATTTAATGCTTCTTTTGCTGTATAAACTTCACCCTCAACTCTTGTTCTTGATGCTAGGCTTAAATCAAAAGCTAATTGAGCTTCTTGAACTTCTGTTACTGCTGCAAGTCCAACTTCATATCTTTGTCTTATTTGATCTAACTGTTTTTTAATAGCTTTTTCTTCTGATCGAGCAGCGCTTAAGTTATCTATAGCACGCAAAACATTGAAATAAAGCTCAGCGGTTCTGACGATTAATGCTTGTTGTGAATATGCAAAATCAGCCTCTGCTGCGTCAGTTAAGAATTTAGATTGTCGATATTTAAACCATGAATCTAATCTTATTAAGGGCTGTGTTAATCGGGCGGATGAGCTGAAGTTGTTATATTCATTTTGAAGATCACCATTTTGATAATATTCATTCCAATTTGTTTGTGCGCTGATAGATACATTTGGCAGAAGCCCTGCACGACCCTGCACCTTAATTTCTTTGCCAGCTAAATAAGAAAATTCTGCTGATTTATATTGGGGGTCATTTTCCAGCGCATCATTATAAATATCTAGAAGACTATCTGCAGCTGAGTGGATACTTAAAGCAAGCAGGGATGTGACTAGAATTTTTTTATTCATATAAAATGTTAATGTTTACAGTGAACACATTAGACTCTTTTTAGAGCCTAAATGTCAAGCTTTCTATAGGTTTTAATGCAATTAATACTATTTTAGTCTATTGTTAAAAAATCTCCTAAAATCTCTTAAATTAATAGCTTGCTTTCAATTGAGTTAGAGTAGAATACTAGTAAAAAGTTCACTACATCAGGAAATAGTAATTGGCTAAAAATTATGATTCAGAGTCGATAGAAGTTCTATCAGGCTTAGATCCAGTTCGAAAAAGACCTGGGATGTATACCGATACTTCGTGCCCAAACCATCTTATTCAAGAAGTTTTAGACAATTCAATTGATGAAGCTCTAGCCGGTTATTGCTCTAAGATAAAAGTAACTCTGCATAAAGAAGGAGTTATTTCAGTCATTGATGATGGTCGAGGTATGCCAGTAGACATTCATCCTGAACACAAGGTTTCTGGTGTAGAGCTGATAATGTGCAAGCTGCATGCTGGAGCAAAATTTTCAGGTGAAGATTATAATTTTTCTGGAGGATTGCATGGAGTAGGGGTATCTGTTGTCAATGCTCTTTCAAAAAACCTATCTGTAGAAATTAAGCGGGATAGTCATAGGTTTGAAATGACTTTTGAAGGTGGTGAGAAAACTTCAGATCTAAAGAAAGTTGGAGACATAGGCCCTAGAAATACAGGAACCTCAATTAGCTTTGTGCCCGATCCACAATATTTTGAAACTATTAAGATTGAAAAAAATACTTTAAAGCATTTGCTTAAAGCTAAAGCAGTATTATGCCCAGGTTTAACTATTGAATATCAAGATGATACGAAGAATGAAAAATTATCTTGGAATTATGAAAATGGACTAACGTCATATTTATCAGAGTCTTCTGGCGACATTGAATTACTCTTGGAAGAATCAATCTCATGCAGCAAATCAGGAAAAAATAATGCACTTGATTTTGTTCTAAATTGGTCAACAAAACCTGCAAAAAACCTTATGAATGAATCTTATGTGAATCTTATTCCCACAGCTCAAGGGGGATCTCACTTAAATGGTTTTAAAGCAGGCCTGTTAGAGTCAGTTAAAGAGTTTTGTGAGTTCAGAAATCTCATACCCAAAGGATTAAAAATAACAGCGGATGATGTTGTGCAACATAGTACGTTTGTTATTTCTTCAAAATTAACAAACCCACAATTTGCTGGCCAAACTAAGGAAAGATTGGATTCAAAGGATCATCAAGCGTTTGTTAATTCCACGACCAAAGATATTCTGAGCATATGGTTTAACCAACATACCGAAGAGGGGGAAAAGTTAGCTGAACTCGCAATTGCATCTGCACAGGCCCGAACAAAAGAAATCAAAGTTGTTGATCGAAAGAAAACATTTCAAGGCCCCGCACTTCCTGGAAAACTTTCAGATTGTAATAGCACAGATTTAAATGAGACTGAGTTATTTTTTGTTGAGGGAGACTCTGCTGGAGGCTCAGCCAAGCAGTCAAGGGAAAGAAAATTTCAAGCCATCATGCCTCTGCGTGGGAAAATTTTGAATACTTGGGACTTGGAAAGCTCTGAAATTATGAAATCTGTTGAAATCAAAGATATAGCTACAGCCATTGGTGTGAATCCAGGTAGCTCTGATATAGATTCTTTAAGATATGGAAAAATTTGTATTTTAGCTGATGCTGATTCCGATGGCCTGCATATTGCTACATTGTTATGTGCTCTCTTTCTTCGACATTTCAAACCATTAATTCAAGCTGGGCATATTTTTGTTGCTATGCCCCCTTTGTTCAGAATAGATTGTGCCAAGGAGATCTTTTATGCCCTTGATGAAGATGAAAAAGATTTAATTGTAAAAAAATTAAAAACAAAACCCGGAAAGCCAAAAATAGATATTCAAAGATTTAAAGGCCTTGGAGAAATGAATCCCTCGCAATTGCGTGAAACAGTTATGGATCCTAAAACAAGAAGGTTAGTTCAACTGACTATTACTTCAACCGATAATGTAAATAACATGATGGATTTATTGCTCTCCAAGAAAAATGCAGGAGCAAGAAAAGAGTGGCTTGAAAAACGAGGCAAAATAGTAGCAGTTTAATTATGAATAAGAATCCTAGTTCTATGAGTTTGAAAGAATATGCTGAGGAGTCCTACCTCAACTATTCCATGTATGTCATTTTAGATCGCGCACTTCCTCATATCGGTGATGGCATGAAACCAGTGCAACGCAGGATTCTCTACGCAATGAGTGAGTTAGGCCTGAATGCTGGCTCAAAGTATAAAAAATCTGCTAGAACTGTAGGAGACGTAATAGGTAAATTTCATCCTCATGGAGACAGCGCAGCTTATGAAGCGATGGTCCTCATGGCACAAAATTTTTCATTTAGATATCCGCTGGTGGATGGGCAGGGAAACTGGGGCACTCAAGATGATCCTAAATCATTTGCTGCAATGCGATACACAGAATCGAAACTTACAGGTTTTGCTGATTTACTTCTTTCTGAATTAAAGCTTGGAACCGTTGATTGGCAGCCTAATTTTGATGGGTCCCTACTTGAGCCAACAATTTTGCCAGCAAAGACACCGAGCATTCTTCTTAATGGTACTACAGGTATTGCTGTTGGCATGGCAACCGATATTCCATCTCACAATATAAATGAAGTTTTAGATGCATGTATACATTTGCTAGATAATCCAAAGTCTACAACAAAAGATTTACTAAAATTTATTCAAGGCCCTGATTTTAGTAATTCAGCACCAATTATTGTTTCTCCTGAAGAGCTTCTGGAGATTTATGATACTGGAAGAGGTGGATTTAAGATCAGGGCTCAATGGGATACTGAGGGTAATGATATTGTTGTTAGAGCTTTGCCTCATCAAGCTTCTGGTTCAAAAATTCTTGAACAAATTGCTGATCAAATGCAAAAGAAAAAGCTTCCCATGGTCATTGATTTGAGGGATGAGGGAGATCACAAAGAGCCAGTCAGACTGGTGATATCTTTGAAATCTAATCGCGTAGATGCAACAGAAGTCATGAATCATCTTTTTGCAACCACAGATTTGCAAAAGAACTATCGTGCAAACATGAATCTAATTAGTCTAAAAGGATCTCCCAGAGTATTTGCTCTGAGAGACCTCATTGCTGAGTGGCTTAATTTTAGGCAACAAACTGTAATGAGAAAACTCGAACACAGATTAGATCAAGTGCACGATAGAATTCATATCTTAGAGGGCTTATTAATTGTTTATCTAGATCTAGACAAAGTTATAAATATTATAAGAAATAGCGATGATCCAAAAAAAGAATTGATGAAGGCTTTTAAGATTTCTGAGATACAAACAAATGCAATTTTAGAAATTCGGCTGAGACAATTAGCTAAGTTAGAACAAATTAAGCTTGAAGATGAAAAGGGCTCTTTAGAAACCGAACGATCTGAGCTTGAAAAAATCATTAAGTCAAAGGCTAGGTTAAAAACATACATTAAAAATGAGCTTATAGAGATTAAAGAAAAGTTTGGAGATGATAGAAATTCACCAATTGAGTCTTCATCAGATGCCAGAGCATTTTCTGAAGAAGAAGTGGTGACATCAGAAGCGGTTACTGTAATTCTCTCTAAAGCAGGTTGGATAAGATCAGCTAAGGGCCACGATATTGATCCAACAAATCTTACCTACAGAGGGGATGATCAGTTGCAACATTTCGCTAAAGGTAGAAACAATCAAACTGCTGTTTTTTTTGATTCAGGTGGTAAGGCATTTTCACTTCCCGCCCACTCATTGCCATCTGCAAGAGGAATGGGCGAGCCTTTAACTGGAAGAGTGGTTGCTGAATCAGGCGTTACATTTGAGGGCGTTGCTATTGGAATTGATGAATCTCAGATCTTAATTGCTAATTCGGCAGGCTTTGGTTTTATCAGTCAATTATCCAACGCTATTTCAAATCAAAAAAAAGGAAAACAATTTATGAAAACTCCTGAGGGAGCCAGCGTTATTTCCCCAGTTGCAATCAATGAAAATCATAAATTTGTTGCCGCAACATTTTCCTCGCAGGATAACAAAGGCAAGGTAAGCAACAAATTGTTAATTTTCCCTATAGAAGAATTACCTCTTCTTCCCAGAGGCAAGGGAAATAAACTGATAAGTATTTCAACCAAAGCTTTCAAAGATAAAACCGAGTTTATGATGGACGTTTGTTGTCTCGCAGAAGACAGTAAACTTCACATTCATCATGAAGGAAAAACTGGCGGAAAAACATGGACCCTTAAAGATTTAGAGGAGTATATTTCTTCAAGAGCCAAGCGTGGGCGCGTATTACCTACTGGGTATAATGGAAGGATTATGCTCGAAGAAATATCGAAATCTAGCGAAGCTGCTCCTGAATAGCGCTTCTTAATATTTTTAAACCTTTCAATATTACTTCATCTTCAATAATCAGGCTTGGCGCGATACGAATGGTATGGTTGTTAGCTTTTAAAATCATCAACCCTTTTGCATAGCAGGCTTTCATTACAGTATCCAGATTAAGGGTATCAGTTACATTTAATTTACACCCTATCCATAAACCCGAGCTTCTTATCGCGCTAAAGCATTTAAATTCTTTATTAATATTTTTGAGCTCTTTTAAAAATAACTTTTCTTTTTTCTTGACCCCATTAAGCAATGATTTTTTAGATAGCATGAGCATCACTTGCTCAGCCACAGCACAAGCCAGTGGATTTCCTCCAAAGGTAGATCCATGTGAACCAAGTTGCATGCATTCGGCAATTTTTGTAGATGTTAGTATTGCGCCTATAGGAATTCCTCCCCCAATGCCTTTGGCACAGCACATGATATCTGGCTTGATGTTAAATTGTTCATAGGCAAAAAGGGTTCCAGTTCTTCCTGCTCCTGATTGAACCTCATCAACAATAATCAGGGCATTATTTTGTTTAGCTAGCCTTTTGATCTTTTGAATAAAATCCCTCTTTGCTTTAATTATGCCTGCCTCTCCTTGAACAAGTTCTATGATTACTGCGGCAGTTTTTTTTGTTATTACTTTTTCTAGGTTTTTTAATTCATTAAATGGATGATGTCTGATTCCTTCAGGCATAGGCCCAAATCCTTCCACAAACCTATCAGACCCATTGAGAGCAATGGTCATCATTGTTCGCCCATGAAAAGCATCGGAAAATGAAACGATTTCATTCTTCTTTTTGCTAATATTAGTGTAAGCATATTTTCGTGCTGTTTTGATCGCGCCCTCAACGGCCTCAGCTCCAGAATTAGAAAAAAAGACTTTTTCAGCAAATGTATGTTTGCAGAAAATTTTAGCCAATCTAAGTGCTGGCTCATTGGTAAGTAAATTCGAGAGATGCCAAATTTTCTTAGATTGATTTACCAACGCTTTATTTAGGGCTGGATGGCAATGCCCCAAGCTAGAAACTGCAATTCCAGATGCAAAATCTATATATTTTTTATTTTTATCGTCCCAGACCCAAGACCCCTTTGCCTTCGAAGGAATAAACTCTGCCGGTTGGTATGTCGGCATCATATATCGGTTAAAATCTTTTCTAGTGACCATTTAAACTATTTTAATATGATTAGGGTTCAAGAAACTACAGAAAATAATTTTTTAATTGAGATTTCACCTAATTATTCATTGAGGGGATGGAGTCGAGTCATTTTTTTAGGCAGCATAGCTTTTATTTGTTTAGCTATAGGAGTTTTTTTTCTCATCATGGGTGCCGGATTGATTCTTCCGTTTGCAGGTTTAGAAGTCATCATTGTTTTTATTTGTTTTTATATTAGTTTCCGCTGGAGTCAGCAAAAAGAGATAATTTATCTCTCAAATGAAATAATTAAATTAGAGCGGGGAAGATTAATCAAAGAAAGGAGCTGGGAAGAGTTTAGAACTTTTGTGGTTCTCGAGGTTAAGACTGATCACCGAAATTTAAATCAATTGTGCTTTCAATCTAAAGGGAAAAGGTTTTACTTTGGATCTTTTTTGAATGAAGAGGATAAGCTTATTCTTAAAAATGAATTAAAAAGAATCATCAATCAGCTAAATGCCCTATCTCCAGGCCTTTAATTTTTTGGGAACCATCTCCATTTTGCCAGCTTGATAGTTAATCGTTGTAAGATCTTCATTTTTACCTTTAATCAGAGGCTGAAAATATCTTCGGGCTCTTTTCGTCATCCCCATTCCATCTGGCGAGATAAATCCAGCTGGAAGTTTTTTTTCAACATTTGCAATTTTTGTTAATGGCGCTGGAACAACCTCCCATCGATAGGGTGAAGAGCTTATACGTTTAATAACCGGCATAACTCCATTTAACCCCTTTACAGCGTATTGAACTGCTTTTTTACCCACTTCACAGGCATGAGCTCTATCTACTCCTGATGATAGATGACTTGCGCTTCTTTGAAGATAGTCAGCAACAGCCCAATGATTTTTTAATTTTAATTTCTTATTAACCAACTCTGCCAATCGAGGAGCTACACCCCCAAGTTGGCTATGACCAAATGCATCTTTGGAATCTGATTCAGCTAAAAATTTTCCTTTGGAGTTTTTAATACCCTCTGATGCGACAATTACACAAAAACCATGTTTTTTTACTGTCTCTCTAACTTTAGCTAAGAACTTATTTTGATTAAATGTTACCTCAGGTAACAAGATTATATGAGGTGCTCCTGGGTGACTATCTTGAGCCAAGCAGCTTGACCCAGCTATCCAGCCTGCATGCCTTCCCATAACTTCAAGAATAAAAACCTTTGTAGAACTTTCATACATTGATTCAACATCAAGCGCTGCTTCAATGGTGGAGGTGATGACATACTTAGCAACTGATCCAAATCCTGGACAGCAGTCTGTAACTGCAAGATCATTATCTACAGTTTTCGGTATAGCAATACATTGAAGAGGGTAATTGAGTTTATTACTGATCTGAGAAATTTTTAAAGCAGTGTCTGCAGAATCATTTCCGCCATTATAAAAAAAATAACCAATATTATGAGCCTTAAAAACTTCAATCAATCTTTCATATTCTTTGAGATTATCCTCGATACTTTTAAGCTTGTATCGGCATGATCCAAATACTCCACCAGGTCTGAATTGCAAGCTTTCAATAAATTTTTTAGACTCTTTGGAAGTATCTATTAGCTCTTCTCTTAAAGCCCCCAAGATTCCATTTTTACCTGCATAAATTTTACCTATCTTTGCAGATTTTCTTGCTTCTAATATTACGGCACTAGCTGAGGCATTGATTACAGATGTCACACCACCAGATTGAGCATAAAAAGCATTTTTTTTCATTAGTTTATAAATTAATTAATTTGGTCTATGGTAACAAATGTTACCGATAAATATTTAAAAATGAAAATTCATATATTAGGCATTTGTGGCACTTTTATGGGAGGCCTTGCGCAAATTCTTGTTGAAAAGGGCCATACAGTTACTGGGAGCGATAAGCAGTTTTACCCTCCTATGTCTGATCAACTTGAATCGCTTGGCATCAAAATGATAGAAGGCTACAAAGAATCTGATTTACCACACGCTGATCTATACGTAATAGGCAATGCGCTGAGCAGGGGAAATCCTTCTGTTGAATATATTTTAAATCATAGACTTGAGTACAGCTCTGGTCCTAAAATTCTCGGGGAGATGATTCGCGATCGAACAGTAATTGCTGTATCGGGGACTCACGGGAAAACTTCAACATCTTTTTTGATATGTGAAATCTTTCAATCTCAAGGTATTGATGTTGGATTTTTGGTTGGTGGTGTGAGTGATTCATTTGATAATTCTGCCCGCCTAGGCTCTTCAGAATACTTTGTAATTGAAGCAGATGAATATGATTCAGCTTTTTTTGATAAGCGCTCAAAATTTATTCATTATCATCCAAACACTTTCATCATAAATAACATTGAATTTGATCATGCGGATATATTTAATGATTTATCTGATATCTTGAAGCAATTTCATCATGCAGTCAGAACAGTGCCAGCAAATGGCCATATTATTTTTCATGATGGTGATAAAAATATTGCTGATCTAATAGATATGGGATGCTGGTCAAAAAAACATCAACTTGGAAGTAAGAAAAATATCCAACTTTTAATTGAGGAAGGTGTAATTAAGTTTGAAGATCAGCAATTTAATATTGCTGATCTTCCTATGCACGGAAAGCATAATTTAAGCAATGTCATAATTGCTATGTATGCAACTTCACTTCATGGCATCGATCTCAAGGATTCATTCCTTGCTTTAAAAAATTCAAAGGGCGTAAAAAGGAGATTTGAAACTGTGTTCCAGAATGATGGCAAGATAGTGATTGATGATTTCGCACATCATCCCACAGCAATTTCGCATACCGTTGAAGCAGCCACAAATCATTTTCCCGCCCAAAGAATACTTGGCATCATTGAATTGGCATCTAATACAATGTCGCAGGGACATCATGGCAAAGATCTGTATAAGAGCGCTTCAGGCCTCGAGAAAGTTTATTGGCTAAATGTCTCTAGTAAAAAAAATATGGAATTTGAGTATGATTCAATTAAGCTGCTTATTTCAGACTTAAAAAAAGACATAGAAAATTTTGATGTTATTCTAATTATGAGCAATAAGGATAGTAAAAAAATATCGGAGCCAATCATTGACCTCATTAAAGCCAAATAAACTTCCAGTTTTCCCCTTGGGATTGGTCGTTTTGCCTGGCACCATACAAACACTTCAAATCTTTGAACCAAGATACCTCTCAATGGTAAAAAATTGTATGAATACCGATACTGGTTTTGTAATTACTTTAAGCAAAAGCAATCAATCTGGTGAAGCCTTTATGTCACAAGGAACTTTTGTTGAAATAATCGATTTTAATCAATTACCCAATGGATTGTTGGGCATTACTGTTCAAGGATCTCAAAAAGTATCTATTAGATCTGTTGAACAATTGGAGTCAGGGCTTCATTATGCTTCGATCAATCCAATTGCTGAACCCGCTGTAGATGATCAAGCGGTCTTGGCTCAATTTCCAGAGTTAATCAATGTACTTAGCCAACTTAAAGAACACCCTCAGGTAAAATCTTTGCCTCTGGAAATTGATCTTTTATCTGCTGAATCTGTGAGCTATCAGCTGGCGGGATTAATTCCTCTTACTCCAATGCAAAAACAGGCTTTGCTTGAGGCATTTGATGCAACCCAGCGAATGAATATTCTTGCAAAATTAATTAACAAAATTTCTGAAAATTCAGCTTAAATTTTTAGTAATTGCTTGCCTTTATTCTCTCCAGTAAAGAGTCTATTAAGAGTTTGCGGGCAGTTTTCAATCCCTTCTTGAATATCTTCTCTATGTTTGAGTTTTCCTTCCATCACCCAAGTTGCAATATCTTCTAAAGCTTTTTGTGAGTGGGGTAAATAATCTAGCACTAAGAATCCTTGCATCGTTGCTCGCTTAATAATTAAAGAAAATAAATTGTTAGGTCCATCTGGCGGTCTGGTTGCATCATACCCAGATGAGATTCCTCCACACAAAAGAACTCGAGCATTTATATTAATTAAATAAAGCACAGTTTCTAATATATCTCCACCCACATTATCAAAATAAATATCGATTCCATTTTTAGAAACCCTCGATAATTCTTCATGAACATTGGAGTTTTTGTAGTCAATCACATCATCTGCACCAACTTCTTTAAGCCAATCACATTTTTCCTTACCACCTGCTATCCCTATGACATGACATCCTTTAAGTTTAGCAAGCTGAACTACAACTGATCCTGTTGCACCTGCGGCTCCTGAGACCAAAACAGTTTCACCTGGCTTTGGATTGCCAAGCTCTATTAACCCATAGTAGGCAGTTATACCTGTTGTACCCATTACATTTAACATAGTTGGAATGGGAAGAAGATCGGGAACCACTCTAAACCTATCATCAGCCTCAGGTTTAGTGATGCAATGAGTTTGCCACCCAACAAAACCAAATGTTAAATCACCAACTTGGTAATCTGAATTATTAGATTTTAGCACTCTCCCCATACCACCCGATCTAACAACCTCACCTATCTGAACAGGTGGAAGATATCCAGGCACATCATTCAACCAGCCTCTTTGAGTTGGATCAAATGAAAGATACATATTTTCAAGCAGAATCTCACCCTCTTTAATTTCAGGAAGAGTTTCTGTTACAAGTTCAAAATCCGAGTCTTTGACGAGCCCACTTGGCCTTTCCTTTAAAATCCATTTTTTATTTTCAATCCCCATACTTCCTCCTGAATTCATATCATTTAAAACTATACAACTTATAGCATGCCCCAAGTCAAGTTATTAAATTTAGAAATTAATTGAGTTAATGCTTATTATTTCTTTTTAGCAGCGGTTTATTTGCTTTAACTCTTATCCAGTTTAAAGCCCTAAAAACAGAAGGCACTGCTACAAGTTTTTGCTCTAGTTTATATTTTCCTGGATAGTTAATTAATAATAGTCCCGTCACAATTGTAAGTAGCCCTTGCCCTGGTAAAACCAGCATTAATAAGCCCCCCATAATAAGAGAGTAACCAATGATGTTTTTGCTAAACAATACTGCCAATTTTAGAATTGGTTTTTGCCTCAGCCATTTTGAAGGCTTCCTTTTCGATGATAGAAAATAATCCTCGGGCATCTGAGCTACAAACCAGCTAATACCTAAAATACTTATTATAAATATAAGAATAGAGGATGCCCCTAAGCCTATCAATACTGCTGGATGATCAGAAAACCAAAGGATGATAGAGTTTATAGAATTCATTTATCTATCTTAATCAAAAGATTGGCTGAGAGAATATACAAATTAGAAATATTTAATAGATTTATTCATTTAAGTTAGATATTCTGCTTACTAAGCTTGGACGTAAAATTAAAATTAATTCAACCAACCTCAATATGCATCTTAAGGTGAACCGCTGCTATGAAAAATCTTGATTTAAAAACAATATGCTGCGAAGCGCTAGAGGATCTAAAGGCTCAAAACATTCTTGTTTTAGATATTAGAGATATCTCGGGTTTTGCTGATTGGTTTATCATAGCCACGGCTTCTTCTTCAAGAAATGCAAAAGCAATTTCCAATAAACTTATCGAGTCCATAAAATCTCACCAACAGCATCTAGTGGGGATTGAAGGTCAGGAGGACTCAGAATGGATTTTGGTCGATTGTGGAGATGTTGTCGTGAATATTATGCAACAAGAAACTCGTGAATTTTATGATTTAGAAAGTTTATGGGGTGAAAAGACGCTTGCTTCTGCATGATGAAATGCAAAATCATCAGCATTACTCACAAACCTTCTGATTGGGAAAAACAGGCACTTCAATTTTATTCCAAGCAGTTACCCAATCATTTTCAAATCTCCTACGCTGAAGTCAAACCATTCACTTCAAATTCAATGGATGTAACTTCTTCAATAGAGGCTGAGGCTGCTGAGGTTTTGAAGCATGTTGATAAGAATGCATATGTTATTCTCTGGGATAGGCAGGGAAAAAAAATTAATAGTCTTGGTTTTGCAAATCTCTTACAGGATCAAATGGATTCTGGTAATAATATTAATTTTATTATTGGTGGCTCCCATGGCTCATCCGAGCTACTTTTTGAATCTTCGCAATTAATTTTATCAGCCTCTGAATTAACTTTTCCTCATAGACTTTTTAAAATATTTTTAATGGAGCAAATTTATAGAGCCAGTACAATTCATAGAAATCACCCATATCATAAATAATGATTTTTGAAGAAAGACAAGTTGAAAAGAATAATTTCTCTGTAAGAGCAGCCTTGCTTTTTGGTCTTATGATCTTGGGTCTAATAGCTGTTCTTGTTCAAGTTTTTGCTTTGCAAGTCTCCGGGTATTCAGATTATCAACTTGCTGCATTGAACAATAAAAATTATGCAGTGCCTGTGCAGTCACTTCGGGGAGAGATTTATGATAGAAATGGAAATGTTCTAGTAAAAAATCAACCAACTTATGATTTAATCACTCGTCCCAATCTAATCGTTGATATAGATTCTTTTATAGAAAAAATTAAGCCAGTGATTTCACTCTCTGAAAAGGAGATATCAAGGTACAAAAAACTCCAAAAAGATAAAGCATTTGCAAACAAGGAGCTAGTTTTAAAAAAAGATCTTTCTGCTGAAGAAATTTCTAGGTTTCAGGTAAGAAGTTTTAATTTTCAGAATGCTTTTATAGCGCAACGATTCAGAAGAGTTAGTGATTACCCAAATATCTTTTCTCATGTTTTGGGGTATACCTCAAGGATTGATAGCGACTTTGAATCAATGCCAGAAATTCCTAGAAGTCATTGGAAAGATGTAGAGCTGAAATATGCTCATGGACTGATTAAAGGTCAGTCAGGATTGGAAGAGGAATATGAAGATCATTTGAGAGGTCGGCATGGCCAAAGAATTTTTGAAATGAATGCCAGAGGCCAATTGATTCAATCATTATCTTTTACTCAGCCTAAAAAAGGGCTCGACTTATATACCCATTTGGATATTGGTGCGCAAAAAAGTGCAGCTAAATTTCTTGGCAATAGAAAAGGTGCGGTTGTTGCTATAGATCTAGAATCTGGCGGCATTAATGTTTTATATAGCTCTCCAACATACTCTATCAATGAGCTATCAAATGGGATGAGTGAAAATAACTTTCAAACTTTAATTAATAATTCTGACAAACCTTTTTTTAACAGAGCTGTTCAAGGAAGATACCCGCCTGCTTCAACAATTAAGCCTGCAATTGGTATGTATGGGTTATCGAATAATATTGTGAACTGGGATTTTGAGATAGAAGATCCTGGATTTTTTACTCTACCAGAAACAGGAAGAGTTTTTAGAGGATGGAGAAAGGGGGGGCATGGCAAAGTAAACATGCATAAGGCATTTTTAGTCAGCTCAAATACTTACTTTACCTCTCTTGCCTATCAAGCAGATATCATAGATTTATCTAATTATTTATCCAGTTTCGGCTTTGGTAAAAAAGTTTGCAAAGATTGTTTTGCAGAAGACCCAGCTTTTGTTCCCTCTCCTGAGTGGAAATACAGCATAATGAATAAAGGCTGGGTGAAGGGAGATACAGTTAATTTAGGTATAGGGCAGGGGTATTTAGTCTCAACCCCAATGCAGCTAGCTAACTATGCTGCTATTCTTGCTACTAAAGGGCAATATATTCAACCCTTTCTTGCTAGTGTAGACAACCAAAAGAAATCATTAAAAATCTGGCAAGACGAAAAAATAAGTAATTCTGATTGGAAAAAAATGCATGAAGCTTTACTTGGAGTGATCGAGAGCGATTATGGAACTGCCAGAAGCATACGTAATCTAAAAGAATTTCAAGTGGCTGGAAAATCAGGAACAGCTGAACTTGTAAGCCTCGATAGTAAGGAGGCTTACCAAGATATAAGAACCTCAGAATTATTAAGGGATCATTCAATTATCATTGCTTTTGGTCCAATGCCAAATCCCAGATACGCAGTTTCAGTGGTAATTGAAAATGGTGAAAGTGGTGGAGCAGTTGCTGGGCCAGTTGCAATTGAGGTTTTAAAGAGCTTAATAAATGAATAAATCACTGCAAAAAATATATTTCGATCCTTATTTATTTTTTAGCCTTTTTTTACTGTCTACTCTTGGGCTATTTTTTTTATTTTCTGCTTCAAATATGGATACAAGCATCGTTTTAAAACAATTTGTATATATTGTTGCAGGATTCATTCTCATGATTACCATCAGCCAACTTGATCCTGACATATTCAGAAGGAACGCAGTTTTATTTTTAATTTTTTCATTTTTATTACTGGGTATTACTTACCTGTTTGGACCCGAAATTAATGGAGCTCAAAGATGGATTAGGGTAGGTCCTTTTTCATTTCAATCCTCAGAATTTTTAAAACTTGCTGTACCAATCTTCTTGGCTAATTTTTTATTTGACAAAAAGCTACCAATACAAAAAAAGGAAATTGGTATTAGTTTGCTCGTTATTGTTTGTTGTTTTTTATTTGTTTTTAGGCAGCCAGACCTTGGGACAGCACTAATTATTGCTTTCTCTGGATTGTTTGTTCTTTTTCTCTCAGGTTTAAGCTGGACTTTTATTGGCGGATCATTTGTATTATTGGTTGTCAGTTCACCATTTATATGGAATATTATTTTACAGCCCTTCCAACGCCAAAGAATTGCAACTTTTTTTAACCCAGAATCAGATCCATTTGGTGCGAGTTGGAATATTATCCAATCTAAAGTTGCAATTGGTTCAGGAGGATTATTGGGGAAGGGTTTTGGAGAAGGGTCGCAGACACACTTAAACTTTCTTCCAGAAACAGAAACTGATTTTATTTTTTCTGTTATTGGAGAGGAGTTTGGGTTTCTTGGAGTGCTATTGTTGCTAAGCATATACTTATTTATACTATTGAGGTGTCTGTACCTAGCATTAAGTGCAAGAGATAGATTTTGCAGATTAGTTATTGGAGGGCTTAGTCTTACTTTCGCAGCTAATTTAATTATAAATTTATGTATGGTTGTAGGCTTGCTACCAGTTGTTGGTATGCCTCTGCCATTTATTAGCAAGGGAGGCTCTTCCTTGATTTCATTATTTCTTGCTTTTGGCATAATTGTGTCTATGGGAACACATAAAAAATTTTTACCACAATGAGATTTCTTTTCATACTCGCTCTTTTATTTACAAACTATATATTTGCTGATTATTCGAAGCATCCAGAGGCACAAGATGTCATTAACACCCTAGTAAAGGAACATGGATTTGATGAAAGCTATCTTGTAAAGACCCTTCAAACAGCAAAGAAACAAGAGCAAATTCTTAAATCAATGTCATCTCCTGCAGAATTTACATGGACGTGGGACAGATACAAAAAACTTTTCTTAGAAAAACAGCGCATCTCTAATGGTAAAAAATTTATAAAAGAAAACTTTGATTTATTTCAGCAAGTGGAGAATGATTTTGGAGTTCCCAAAGAAATTATTACTTCAATTCTAGGAGTAGAAACTAGGTATGGAAAGATTCAAGGGAGCTATAGAGTATTGGATAGCTTAGCAACGCTTGGTTTTGATTTTCCTAGAAGATCAAAATTCTTTAAAAGTGAGCTGATTCAATTCTTTCTTCTTGCACGGGAAAATAATTTAGATATTAATTCTGTTCAAGGATCATATGCTGGGGCTATGGGCTATGGTCAATTTATTTCATCCAGTTACAGGGCATATGCAGTAGATTATGATGGCGATGGATATGCTGATTTATTTAATTCAGTCCCTGATGCTGTAGCGAGCATTGCCAATTATCTTCAAAAACATGGTTGGAGAAGAGATGGCAATATAGTTAGAGAAGTTGAGATGAATCAAGTGAATAAAACATACCAACATCAATCCAATTTGAGTAAATTTATACCCCTTCAATTTACTGAAGGGCTTGAAGAAAAATATATTATAAAAAATGGGGACAGTTTATTATCTATTGCAATCAATAATGGTCTTGAATTAAAGCAGCTCATGACTATCAATAATATTAAAGATAAAAATCTCATTAGAAGTGGACAAACCATCATCTTAAACAAACCAAAGGATCTATATTTTATTGGTGATGATAATTTTATTGCGATTACTAAATATAACCGTAGTCATTTTTACGCTAAAGCCGTGTATGATTTATCATTAGAATTTAAGTAAAGTTTTATGAAAAAAATAATTTGTCTTCTAATACTTGTTTCCCTAAGCATAGATGGGATTGCTCAGTCTATGGTGCCAAAGGCGCCAAAATTAAACTTAGATAGTTACATCTTGATCGAAGCCAGCACAAATACGGTGATAGCTGAATTTAATGCTGATAATCAAATTTCTCCTGCAAGCATGACGAAAGTTATGAGTGGATATGTGATAGCAGATCAGATAGCTTCTGGGGCTATCAGCCTGGATGATAAAGTTTTAATCAGTGAAAAAGCCTGGAAAACAGGTGGTTCTAAAATGTTTATTGAGGCTGGAAAAAGAGTGTCAGTTCAAGACTTACTCTCTGGAATTGTTATTCAATCTGGAAACGATGCTACCGTTGCAATGGCTGAGTATGTTGCAGGCTCTGAAGAAGGCTTTGTTGATTTTATGAATGCTTATGCATCTGAATTGGGATTGAGCAATACCTTGTTTCAAAATGCTGTTGGCTGGACAGATCCCAATCACTTTTCATCAGCCAGAGATCTTGCTAACTTAACACAAGCACTTATAAATAATTTTCCTGATCACTATGCTACATATAAAGAAAAAGAATTCACATTCAGTGGCATTCGACAACTCAATCGCAATGGTCTTTTGTGGAGAGATGACACTGTGGATGGGGTCAAAACAGGTCACACTGAATCTGCTGGCTATTGTTTAATTTCTTCGGCTAAGCGTAATGATATGAGATTAATTGCAGTGGTAGCTGGCAGCCCCTCTGAAAGTGAAAGATTAACTTCATCCCAAAGACTATTGGAGTATGGATTTAGGTTTTTTGCCACACAAAAATTAATTACAAAAGATTCCGAGATCACTGCTGCTAAGGTTTGGGGAGGAAAAATGGATGAAGTTGCTTTGGGTACAAATGAAGACATTTTATTAACCTTGCCTCGATCAGATTTCAAAAATATAAAAGCAAACTATAAATTTAAAAATTATATTCAAGCTCCCGTATCCAAGGGCGACGTAATAGGCGAAGTTGAGTTTATTTCTAATGATCTAGTGGTTCTTTCGACTCCACTTGTAGCCATTGAATCTGTAAAGGCAAAAGGTTTCTTTGGAAGAATCTGGGCTCGAATAGTATTTTGGATTATGAGCTTATTCTCTATTGGTCAAAATGACTAATATTCCTGCGATATATCAGGGTAAATTAAATACACTCGATCAAATCAAGGTATCGCCACTATCTAGAGCTTACACTTTTTCAGATAGCATCTATGAAGTTATTCCATATTTTTCAGGAAGACCTTTGTGCTTTAAAGAGCACCTAGCTCGAATGACCCAAAGCACTAATCTTATGAGTTTAAATGTCAATTTTGAGAGCGCAATCAATGATATTCAAATGCTTGCTGCTACTTTAAGCAATCAAGATGGATACGTTTATTACCAAATATCTAGAGGTGTTGACCCAATTAGATCACATATTTTTCAAGATGATCTTGAGATAGAAAGGTTTGGTTATGCGATGCCTACAAGCTTCGCATCTGATCCGATCAGTGCCATGTTATGTGATGATGAGAGGTGGGGTAAATGCAACATTAAATCCACATCTTTGCTAGGTAATATCTTGGCCATGAATAAGGCTAAGTTGCAGGGTTGCCAAGAAGTTGTAATGCACAGAGGCGGCTTTATGACTGAAGCAGGAGCAAGCAATGTATTTTATTTTGATTCTAACGGATCAGTTAGAACTTCATCTTTGTCTGAAAATATTCTTCCCGGTATTACAAGAGAGATTTTAATTACAGCACTTCAAGACACTCCTTATTCTGTAAAAGAGGGCAGCTGCGCTATTTCAGATTTTAATAACTCTCCTTGTATTTGGTTAACCAGTTCAACTAAAGGCATGCTGCCTTTGATCAACTTAAATGGAACTGAGTATAAGCTAGAAGAGAATTACCAAGGATATTGTGAAGTTGAGGAGCTTTTTAATTCTGCTATGCGGTTGCATCTTGAAGCTTCAGAATAACTCTTTCAATCTGATCCCAAGTCTCTGCTTTCATTAAACCTTTATTGATTAGATCAACATTAAGTATCTCTTCATTTAAACTTAAGAATTCTCTTGCCGACGCTGATTGAATTAGATTTAAGTATAGATTGATTTTGGATGACCATACTCCGCTATTAACTAGTGCAGATTTTTTATTTGAAGCCTTGAGTGATTCTAGACAGGCGTTGATCACTTTGGCAATTACCCAAATAACTGGAGCAGAGTTCTGACGATCATGCTCTTTCATGAAATTGATCGTCTTAAGAGCTTTTTTAAAGTCTCTATTGATTAATAAATCCTCAAGCTCAAATACACTGATCCCAGATCCAAAGATTATGTGATCAGTTTTCTCTTCACTGAAATCATCTTTATTTAAAAAAAGGAGCTTGAGAAAAGAAACTTCATTTTTTTGACCCAGAAGATTTGCTTCATTGTTTTGAAAAATTGAGCCTCCAAATTTTGGAAGTAACTCTTTTGGTAAAAAGCTTAATTGTCTTTTAAGCCAGATTTTTTCTTCCATTATTTTAAGTTTGCTGCAATTAATAATGAGACCATTAGCATCAAGGTTTTTAATCCATGTTCCACTTGTCGGAGTTTTTTCAATGCTAGATTCAATGATTAACGCAATATTAGGAGATTTAAATATTTCTTCGCCTTCAAGAAGGGACTTTATTATTTCAGGAAATTTTCCTGAAGTATGTTTGATATGAATTATTAGATTTTCTTGAAACAAGGAACCACCAATATTTTTTGACACTATTTCATGCAAGCTCTCTAATTCATCCTGTGATATGGATATCTTCTCACTGAAACCAGCATTTTTTAATTTTTCGAAAATCTGCTCAACAACTTCTTGTTTTAATATAAGCTCGCCACCGGTGATCAGAAAAAATTTGTAATCTTTGGAATCAGAAAAATTTAGAAAATTAACTTTCAATTAGCCAATACTCCTCAACCAGATATTCTAGTAACAAAAATTCTAAATCCTCAATAATCTTATTCTGAGCGTTTATTTCTGCCTGTGCATTATTTTCATTCACTGGGATCCAGCTTGAAACTTGAAGAGTATTAATTTGGTTAGAGGAGGTATTTGTGAAGTTATATTTAAGCTCGCCAATAATTTCTATTTGTTTTGCTCTGGCCGAAGAGCCTTCATAAAAATTCCTTTTTTTAAATTGTAGATTTAATATTTTAAGACCGAGATTATCGCTAGATGGATCTTGGGTAAAAAATTTCTTTACTTTTTGTTTAAATGAATTTTCGATACCCAATCCAAATTCAATTTTGTTTAGATATATCTTACGCTCTTCTACCCAGTTGAACTGACAATTTGAAATTAAGAAACAAGCTATCAGTATCGATAAATGCTTTTTAAATTTATTTTGCTCCATCAAAGAAATCTTCAAACCCAGATGGGGCATGTCTTCCAACTACTAAGTTCTCTAGCATCCCGATACCTTTTTGAGAGCCTAATGTTGCTTTAGCAATTTGATGAGTATGAAAAAATGTATAGTCTCCCGGGTCAATTTCTGATAAATCCCAAACTTCATATCCTGTTTCGCATTCACCTTTCCAAATTCCATGCTTCCATTCATCATGCTGATAGCCGATGCCTTTGCAGAAAAATATAGGGCCCATTGTTTCTAACTGAAGATCAAATTTCTCTTTATTTTCCAGCATGCCTGAAATTTTTGCTCCTGTGGCCCAGCGAGATCCTTTCTGCCAATTAACAGAGTGATGAAGAGAGTGGATAGTTTCAACTTCAATTTCAGATGGAACGGAGGACATGTCTTCATATAGAGGTAATTTATGCCCAGAAATCTGTGTTGTATTGCCATCTCGATCTTCAAATGTTCCAAACTGTGTGCAGAAGTTATTAAAATGTACAGGAGCCCAGCACCAATAAACACCAGGCTCTTGGTTAAGCATTCCAGGCGCACCACCTTCTGGCTCTCCCACTGGTCTAACACCCCACGATCTGTCTCTGATTGCATATATTGCCTGAGGATTAAGTGTTCCAGCTTCAGTGGATATTTCACCTGTCCATTTACCTAGTTGAGTAAATCTAATTGTATTCATAATGGTCCTAGTGCCTTCCATCATTAGCGATCGAGGTTCCTGATGCGCAACAGAATTAGCTGAAAATTTAAGATCACAATTGAGTTTGCTGTCAGGATCTTTTAGAGAAAATGTTAGTTCGTTCATGGGCTCATTAATTGTTAAGCACATAGGACCTATGCTTATTGGAACTCTCCTTTGATCTAAGCGTTGACTGGCATGAAATGAATATTGTTTACCTTTGAATGAAATGCTGAAGTGAGCATCAATTACATGTCTATTTGGATAGAGACCTATACCTATTTCAAAAATATACTCCTGCTCAGGATCCATTCCATTGAAAAAATATCTATCATAAAAATTTCTATCAGTAGGTCCAGGTATAGTGATGGGTTCTATGGCTTGATGAATTGGGTAGTCGTCGA
>JADHNV010000063.1 GCA_016779285.1 SAR86 cluster bacterium | reverse complement strand
CTAACATGCTTATCGCCAACATCAGCTCTTTTAAACTTGTACCCTAGTTTTTTAATGCCCTCTTCAAAACCAAGGTTTGTCATTAAGGTTCCAATTATTCCAGACCAGGGTCCAGTTCTATTAGGATTAGCATAAGCAAGGATATACATAATATCGTCACCATCTAATATATTTCCCTTTCTATCAATAAGAACAACTCGATCGCCGTCTCCATCAAGAGCAATACCATAATCTGCTCTTTGTTTTATAACTTCCTTTTTAACTCTCTCAGGATAAGTTGAACCACATTCTTGGTTGATGTTAAATCCATCCGGCTCTGTTCCAATTGTAATTACCTCCGCTCCCAACTCTCTAAAAATTTCAGGAGTAACCTTGTAACAGGCTCCATTAGCACAATCAATAACTACTCTCAATGATTCAAATGAAACATCAGAAGGGACAGTTGATTTACAAAACTCAATATATCGATCACCGGACTCATCAAATCTTCGAGCTTTACCTAATTCAGCTGTTTTAACTGGTTTTAAATCTCCGGCAAGTAGCTTCTCTATCTTATTTTCAGTATCTTTGGATATTTTTTCACCATTTCCAGTGAATAACTTAATTCCATTATCTAGGTAATTGTTATGAGATGCGCTAATCACAAGCCCAAATTGATTTCTTAATGATCGAGTAAGATATGCGACCCCAGGGGTTGGTAATGGACCGAGCAACCTTACATTGACTCCTGCAGCAATAAACCCAGCCTGAAGTGCTGATTCCAGCATATAGCCTGAAACCCGAGTATCTTTGCCAATAAGAACTGTTCCCCAACCCATCTCTTTTAAAACTATCCCAGCTGCGTGCCCTATTCTGAGGCAGACTTCAGGCGTAATTTTAGATTCAACAGGTCCACGAATCCCATCGGTACCAAATTTTATACTCATGGAAAAGGATTATAACTCTTCTGCGGGACCTTTGATGGAAGTTTTTTTAGCAGATTTGGATTTAGGAGCTTTTGGCTCTTCCCAATCTTTTGGAGCTCTGGGTTTAGCTCCAGCCATGATATCATCAATCTGATCTGCATCAATGGTTTCATATGTCAGGAGTGATTCAGCCATCATATGCAATTTATCTAGATTATCTTTTAAAAGCTTGGTAGCTTTTTTATAGTTAGTGTCAATTATTTTTTTAACTTCTAAATCAATACTATTAGATGTTTCTCCACCAATACCTTTGGGAGCCATCGATGCAGATCTTCCTAAAAATGGGCTTGAATCGTCTTCGCCATATTTTAAGGGGCCTAAATCAGATAATCCCCATTTAGTAACCATGTTTGTTGCAATGCCGGTTGCTACTTCAATGTCATTGGAAGCACCAGTTGTAATTCCGTCTTTGCCATTGATAATTTCCTCAGCAATTCTTCCGCCAAAAAGTGCTGCAATTCTGCTGTGAAGGTATTGCTTGCTTTGCATATATCTATCTTCTTCAGGCAAAAACATTGTTACACCAAGAGCTCTGCCTCTAGGAATAATAGTAACTTTATATACTGGATCATGCTCAGGGCTTAAACGTCCAACTATTGCATGACCAGCCTCATGATATGCAGTAATCCTTTTCTGCTCATCAGTCATGATCATTGATTTTCGCTCGGGACCCATCATGATTTTATCCTTGGCTAAGTCCAAATGATTCTGATCAACTTTTTTATCACCATATCTCGCAGCAAATAAAGCAGCCTCATTAATTAAATTAGCAAGGTCTGCGCCAGAAAAACCAGGCGTGCCTCTTGCAATGACCATTGCATCAACATCTTTTGAAAGTGGAACTTTTTTCATATGGACCTTTAATATCTGCTCTCTACCTCTCAAGTCGGGCAAATCAACGACGACCTGTCTATCAAAACGTCCTGGCCTAAGAAGCGCAGGATCCAGAACATCAGGTCTATTAGTCGCTGCAATAACAATCACGCCTTCATTGCCATCAAAGCCGTCCATTTCAACTAGTAGCTGATTTAAAGTTTGCTCTCTTTCATCATGGCCGCCGCCCATACCGGCACCTCTGTGACGACCCACGGCATCTATCTCATCAATAAATATAATGCATGGAGAATTCTTCTGAGCCTGCTCAAACATATCCCTTACCCTTGATGCTCCTACACCCACAAACATTTCGACGAAATCCGAACCTGATATTGAGAAGAATGGAACTTTTGCTTCGCCAGCAATAGCTCTTGCTAAGAGTGTTTTACCTGTTCCAGGAGGACCCACCATTAACACACCTCTAGGAATTTTACCCCCTAATTTTTGAAATTTTGTTGGATCTCTTAAAAAATCTACTAACTCTTGAACATCTTGCTTAGCCTCCTCACAACCAGCAACATCTTCAAATGTAGTTTTAACTTTGCCACCCTCCATTAATTTTGCCTTGCTCTTTCCAAAAGCCATAGGCCCACCTCTGCCCGACATGCCGCCTTGCATTTGACGCATGAAAAAGAAAAATATACCGAGAAGTAATAAAATTGGGAAAGCTCCAACTAAGAGTTGAGACCATAGTGAGGGTTGCTCAACGCTTTCAAAAACAGTAATGACTCCATGCTCTTCAATAGCATTATCAACTGACTCATCTCTTTTATAAATTGGGTGGCGAGTTTCAAATCTTGTTCCATCTAGGCGCTCGCCAAAAATAGTCATCTGGTCGCCTTTATAAGTTACCTGAGCTATACGATCAGACAGGACTTCTTGTTTGAACTGACTATAGGAGATCATTTCTCTCTTTGCGGAAGCAGCATTTTCAACATTATTGAAAATAAATATCAGCGCAGAGCCTAACAATACCCAAACTAATGCATTTTTAAAAACTGAGTTCATAGCGGCCTTTCTCCATATAAATAAATTTCTCCTGACTTGCTTTTAGAGGCAGCAGGTTTGTAAGTTTGGACTAAGTGGAAGCACTTTTCCATCTCGATCCTTAATTCCTTTAATAAACTATTCTGAAACGTCTTAATGATAAATGACCCGCTACTCTTATCTAAATAATTTGTAGCTGTATTAAGGGTAGTAATATTTAATTCAAATATATTTTCTTCATCAACGGCTCTTATACCTGTTAAATTTGGGGCTAAATCAGAAATAACAAGGTTAAATTTTGATTTTAACAGGGAAATTTCTCTAATTTCATCTATTTCCTTAACATCCTTTTGAAAGAACATTACATCTTGAATGGGGTCCATTGGCAAAAGATCGATTGCATAGACATGCGATGAAGGGTTGAGAGCTTTTACGAGCTCTGACCAGCCTCCTGGTGCGGAACCAATGTCAAGTACAAAACTATTTTTCTTCAGAGCTTTTGTTTTTATTAGGATTTCTTCAAGCTTAAAAATTGCACGAGATCGGAATCCAAGCTTTTTTGCTTTTAAGGCCCAAGAATCAGCATGCATAAAAGTTACAAATGCTGCACTTTTTCAATTTCAAAATCAATGACTCCTGATGGAGTTGATATTGAGACTTCATCGCCAACATTTTTTCCCATCAAGCCTTGAGCAATTGGAGTTTGAATTGAGATCAATCCTTCTTCAGGTTTGGATTCTAAGTTACCAACTATTTTGTAAGTAATGGGCTTATCATTTGTGATGTCATAGAGGTCAATTGTTGAGCCAAACACAACTCTTCCGGTCTCCGGGATATCTCTAACATCTATAACTTGAGCATTTGCAAGTGCATGCTCAATTTCTTGTATTTTTGCCTCGATGAAGCCTTGCTGCTCTTTTGCTGCATGATATTCAGCATTTTCTTTAAGGTCTCCATGCGAACGAGCTTCTGCAATAGCTTGGGATATTTCAGGCCTATCTATCGTCTTCAGCTGACGCAATCTTTCTGCAAGCTCTTGCTCTCCAGCTTTTGTTATCGGAAGTTTATCCATGTGAGAATTATATCAAATGAAAGAAATTAATTTATTTCTTGAAGAGAATTGTAAATCCAATCATCTGAATTTGTGCTAATTGCTTCCAGAAGAGCAAAGGCACCAAAAATTGTGGTCACGCAAAATAGTTTATTTTGTAACGCAGTTCTTCTGATGGAAGCAGAATCCTCAATTGACTGCCTTCCCTCAGTGGTATTAATTAATAGGTTTACCTTGTTATTTAACAACTCATCAACGATATGTGGCCTTCCTTCAGTCACTTTATTAATAGTTTGAGTATCATATCCCAGCTCTTTTATTGCATCTGCAGTGCCTTTGGTGGCAATAAATGAAAAACCTTCCTTAATAAGCAATGGAAGTAAATTAGGTAAATATTTTTTATCAGATTCTTTAACGCTTATAAATGCCATGCCTGGTTTAGGGAAAATTTTATTTGCAGCTCTTTGAGCTTTTGCATATGCCTCTCCAAAACTTGAACCAATTCCCATCACTTCTCCAGTAGACTTCATCTCTGGACCAAGAATTGGATCGACTGCAGGAAATTTATCAAAAGGTAAAACAGCCTCTTTTACAAAAAAATAATTCTTAGGCAATAAATTACAAAACCCTATATCTTTTAATGTTTTCCCCACCATAGCTTTAGTTGCAGACTTTACCAGCGACTCGCCTAAACACTTTGAAATAAATGGAACAGTTCTTGAAGCCCTAGGATTAACTTCGATTATAAAAATATCTTCATTTTGCACTGCAAATTGAATATTCATTAATCCAATAACATTTAACTCTGCAGCAATATCTTTTGCTTGTTTTTCAATTTCTTGAATTACTTTTTCAGACAGACTGTATGGTGGCAAAGAGCATGCTGAGTCGCCTGAATGAATTCCAGCTTGCTCAATGTGTTGCAAAATTCCTCCAATTTCAATCTCACTGCCATCCGAAATAACATCAACATCAACCTCAATAGCATCGGTTAAATATCCATCTAATAAAATTGGTTTTTGATCTGAGACTTCAACGGCTTCTTTTAAATATTTTTCTAGTTCTGCTGGAGAGTGAACAAGTTCCATGGCTCTGCCCCCAAGAACATATGACGGTCTGACAACAAGAGGGAATCCAATCTCCTCAGATGCATCAATAGCCTCTTGAAGATTTTTTACTGTACTGTTGGGTGGTTGTTTAAGTTTGAGTTGATGCGCAAGAGATTGAAATCTCTCCCTATCCTCTGATCTGTCAATGGCATCAACATCTGTTCCAAGAATTTTTACATTGTTAGATAGTAAAACTTGCGAAAGTTTTAGTGGTGTTTGCCCACCAAATTGAATGATAACTCCCTCGGGTTTTTCGAGATCAATAATATCTAAAACTTTTTCTTCTGTAATTGGCTCAAAATACAACCTATTGGAAGTGTCATAATCTGTTGAAACAGTCTCAGGATTGCAATTAATCATGATAGATTCGTAGCCC
>JADHNV010000062.1 GCA_016779285.1 SAR86 cluster bacterium | reverse complement strand
TTTGGCACCTCGATGTCGGCTCATCACATCCTGGGGCTGGAGCAGGTCCCAAGGGTATGGCTGTTCGCCATTTAAAGTGGTACGCGAGCTGGGTTTAGAACGTCGTGAGACAGTTCGGTCCCTATCTGCTGTGGGCGTTGGAGATTTGAGGGAAGCTGATCCTAGTACGAGAGGACCGGATTGGACGAACCTCTGGTGTTCCGGTTGTCACGCCAGTGGCATTGCCGGGTAGCTATGTTCGGAAGGGATAACCGCTGAAAGCATCTAAGCGGGAAGCCTCTCCCAAGATTAGATCTCCCATAGACTTCGGTCTACTAAAGAGTCGTCATAGACTATGACGTTGATAGGCAAGATGTGTAAGCGTTGTGAGGCGTTGAGCTAACTTGTACTAATAACTCGTGAGGCTTGATCATGTAACCTTAAAAAAGGTTCCATTGTTCAGGAATAACATATTTGTAGTGAAAAAGAATTACATACCAGTTTGCCTGATGACAATAGCAGTTTGGTACCACCTGATCCCATCTCGAACTCAGAAGTGAAACGGACTAACGCCAATGGTAGTGCAAGGTCTCCTTGTGTGAGAGTAGGTAATCGTCAGGCTTTTTTCTTTAAAAGGCTCTCAGATATCTCTGAGAGCCTTTTTTTTGTATTAAAATAAGTCAATGGACATTACTGAAATCTCAGATCGCATGGAAATTGAAAAGCTGGTTACTGACTATGCAACCGCCGTCGATACTAAAAATTTTCAGGAGTTTAACAACTTATTTTCAAAAGATGCTCACATAGACTACACAGCGGTTGGGGGAATAGCTGGCAATCTTCAAGAAATAATTCAGTATCTAGAAACAGCGTTAGATCATTTTCCAAATTATCAGCATTTAATTTCAAATATTTCTCTTACCATAGATGGTGACTTCGCTTCTGGTAAAGTGATGTGTTTTAATCCTATGCAAACAAAAGATGATCAAGTCTTTTTTCTAGGTATGTGGTATCAGGATACTTATAAAAAAATAAATGATCAGTGGTTTATTACATCAAGAGTTGAGGAAAGTTCTTGGTCGTATAATGTACCTACTTATATCAATGCTAAGCCTGAAAAATGATTATTGGTCTTACTGGCGGCATAGGATCTGGTAAATCAGCAGCAGCAAATTTCTTTCAAAACGAAGGTGTAACTGTTATAGATGCAGATCAATTAGCTAGGGAGGTTATCAATCCAAACTCTCAAGGTTTTCAAAGTGTAGTAGATTATTTTGGTTCCAGAATCATTGGCGAGGATGGGTCTATTGATAGAGCGCAATTAAGAGAAGAAATCTTTGATGACCAAGATAAGAAAAAAGCTTTAGAGTCGATTACTCATCCTTTGGTAAGAGACTTAATGTCCGAAAGGATAGCATCCTCTACCTCTCCATATTTAATTATTATGGTGCCATTAATTTTCGAAACCAATAGCATGAGTGCTTATAATAGAATTTTAGTTATTGACTGTGATGCAACGCTGCAAATGAAAAGAGCTTCTCTTCGTGATAATAATTCCAGTGAGCAGATTCAAAAAATTTTAGATTCTCAGTGCTCTAGATCAGAAAGATTAAGCATTGCAAATGATGTTATACCCAACAATGATTCTTTAGAGAATTTAAAAACTAGATCTTTAGCAATGCATAAATTTTATTTAGAACTATGTAAAAAATGAAAAAAGAATGCCCCCAATGTAAAAAGGAAGCTGATTTAAGCCGGACTAATATTTATAGACCTTTTTGTTCTGAAAAATGCAAATTGATTGATTTTGGCGCATGGGCCAAGGAAGAGAAGTTAATCAGCAGGCCGATCGATACGGAAGATTTTTCTGACGATTAGTTGCTTAAAGTATTCTCCATTCCCCTGTTTCTATTAAGGGCTTAGCTTTTTTATATTTTAATTCCTTGGTGTCTTTTCCATTGGTAATTTTTACCATTTCATTTCTTTTTAATTTTGGCTCATCTATTTTAATGGTTTCAACTTTAGTAAATTGTTCTGGCATAGAGTTTTGATTGTTACCTATAAGCGGTTCAATTTTTTCCTGCTGAAGTTTCATTTCTCTGTTTTTTTGAGCCTCGCGAGATCGAGCTTCTAGCTCTTGTATTTCTTCCTCGCTTGCAAGCTCTAATCTAAAGAGAACTTTTATGGCTTCGCTATTGATTTCATTTAACATTACCTCAAACATCTCAAAGGCTTCTCGTTTGTACTCATTTTTGGGGTTTTTTTGAGCATACGCTCTTAATCCAACACTCTGCCTCAAGTGATCCATTTCTGCTAAATGATCTTTCCAGTGAACATCAAGGATTTGCAACATTACCTGTTTTTCAAGCTGAGCTAGTTTATCTTCAAGTTTTAGGTATTTTTCTTTATATTTTTTGGTTGCACAGTCTGAAATAAGACTTGCAATTGTTATTGGGGTTAATTTTCGATCATTCTTAACTTTTGTCGCAATGTTTTCTTCTATAAGGTAATGGTCTAGGAGAAATTCATCTAGCTCTGCAAGTCTCCACTGACTCTCAACTGAATCCAGCGGCACGAAATCATGAGAAACTACATGCATTTCTTCAATGATTAACTCATTTATTGCTTCAGAAATATTATCTTCATTGAGAAGTTGATTTCTTAATGAATAAATTGCTTGCCTCTGATCATTGGCAACATCATCGTATTCTAATAAGTTTTTTCTAATATCAAAATTTCTACTTTCTATTCTTTTTTGTGCATTTTCTATCCCGCGCGAAAGCATCTTGTGTTCAATGTGGTCATCTCCCATTCCAATTCTTTCAAATAGACTTCTGCGACTATCAGATATAAATAATCTCAACAGATCATCTTCAAGCGATAAGAAGAACTTTGAATAGCCAGGATCGCCTTGTCTCCCCGATCGACCCCTAAGCTGATTATCAATTCTGCGAGATTCATGTCGCTCAGTTCCAAGAATATGAAGGCCACCTGCATCTAGAACTATTTGATGTCTTTTTTCCCATTCACCATCACCTTTATTTTCTTTACCCCCTAATACAATATCTGTACCTCTTCCAGCCATATTAGTCGCTATTGTGACTACGCCCGGTCGCCCAGCATTTGCAATAACTTCCGCTTCTTTTTCATGCTGCTTTGCATTGAGAACTTGATGAGAAATATTTTTTTTATTTAACAGGTCAGAGACTCTTTCCGATGATTCAACTGAAGCTGTGCCAACTAATATTG
The DNA here is from genome assembly GCA_016779285.1 of SAR86 cluster bacterium. Lineage (GTDB taxonomy): Bacteria > Pseudomonadota > Gammaproteobacteria > Magnimaribacterales > D2472 > D2472. Next base: position 2,321 of record JADHNV010000062.1, on the reverse strand, counting down.
GTGCATCTTTTTTGCGTAAAACTTCTATTTCATCAATTAATGCTTTAAATTTTGCATCTTGAGTAAGAAAAACTAAATCATCATTATCCACTCTGGCCATCGGTTTATTTGTTGGGATAATTGATACATTTAGACCATATATTTCTGCAAACTCAGCCGCTTCAGTATCAGCCGTTCCCGTCATACCAGAAAGTTGATTAAACAGTCTAAAGAAGTTTTGGTAGGTTGTAGATGCTAGGGTTTGAGATTCTCTCTGGATAGGAGTGTTTTCTTTACATTCTAGAGCTTGATGAATACCCTCACTCATTCTTCTGCCTGGCATTGTTCTTCCAGTATGCTCATCAATTAGCAGAACTTCTTGACCTCTTACCAAATAGTGAACATTTTTTTTAAATAAAAATGCAGCTTTTAATGTTGCATTTACATAGCGCATAATCTTTAAATTACTTACAGAATAGAGGCTATCTTCTGATTGAAGTAAACCCAATTCTTCTAGATATCTTTCAACAACAATATACCCATCATCAGTCAGTTCAATAGATCTATTTTTTTCATCAATAATGTAATGACCTTTCTCATCATCATTTAGGGGTTCATCTTCAGTGGCTTCTCTTAATTGCTCTTTAAGATTAGGTATTATTTTTTTAAGTTGAACATAATAGTCTGCACTTTCGTTTGAGGGACCAGAAATAATTAAAGGTGTTCGAGCTTCATCAATCAGAATTGAATCCACCTCATCAATAATTGCAAAATCTAATGAACATTGAACTTTATCTTCAGCACGAAGAGCCATATTATCTCTTAGGTAATCAAAACCCAGCTCACCATTAGTTGCGTAGATAACATCGCATTGATATGCTAATTTTTTTTCTTCAAATGATTGGTTTGAATAGATTACTCCAACTGTAAGCCCAAGAGCTTTATATATAGGCTTCATCCATTCAGCATCTCTTTGGGCAAGATAGTCATTAACTGTAACCAATATCACCTTATTATCATTAACTGCGTTTAGGTAAGCGGGCAGAGTAGCAACTAAGGTTTTCCCTTCTCCAGTTTTCATTTCAGCAATATTTCCCTCAGAAAGAGCTATGCCTCCAAGCATTTGAGAATCAAAGTGTCTTAGGCCTGTTGCTCTAATACTGGCTTCTCTGGTTGCAGCAAAAGCGTGAGCTAATAAATTGAAGCTTGGATCTTTTGAAGATTCTTTTAATTCAAGTCTTAGAGCTGTTAACTCACTATCGCTTAGCTTTTGATAGTCTGATTCAAGGTTATTAATTTGATCTACAGTTAATTGCATGCGCTTTAATGCACGCTGATTACTGCTTCCAAATATTTTGGTTAAAAATGACATGGGTTTAATTTTTTAAAATTATATCGCTTTATTCAGAGCTATATCGCATCACCAAACGGAGCTCTAGCATATGATATGGGGGCGATTGATGAATCTTCAAATGTGACAATCTCCCAAGCATCTTCAGATGCCAAAATCTTTCTTAATAATTCATTGTTAAGAGAATGACCAGATTTATAACCTGAAAACTGACCAATAAGATTGTGTCCAAGCAGGTATAAATCACCAATAGCATCGAGCATTTTATGTTTTACAAACTCATCATCAAATCTTAGGCCTTCCTTATTAAGGATACCATCTTCTCCAAGAACAATTGCATTATCAGCGCTAGCTCCTAGGGCTAATCCTTGAGACTGAAGGGCATCTTTATCTTTTGCTGATCCAAAGGTTCGTGCTCTGCAAACTTCTTTCACAAAGGAGGTAGAGGAAAAGTCAATTGATGATTTTTGAGCATGTTTTTTGATAGTTTTATCTTCAAAGTCAATTTCGAATGAAACCTTAAAACCATCAAAAGGCTTAATAGCTGCATATGTATCCCCACGTTCTACCTTAACTTCCTTTTTTACTTTTATAAATTTTTTTAATTTTTCTTGTATCTCTAGTCCGGCAGATTGAATCAAGAACACAAATGGGCTTGCACTTCCATCCATAATAGGGATCTCAGGACCATCGACTTTAATAACACAGTTATCAATCCCCAGTCCTGCAATTGCTGAGAGGAGATGTTCAATAGTTCCAATTTTATAGCCTTCCTTAAAAAGGGCGGTTGAAAGAGTAGTGTCCCCAACATATTCAAAAATAGCTGGAATGCTTATTTCAGGATCAAGGTCTGTTCTAATAAAAGTTATACCAGCATCAATTGGAGCCGGTAAAAGCTCCAATGTCATGTCCTTGCCACTGTGAAGACCCACTCCAACAGCTTTAATAGGATTTTTTATAGTTCTTTGCTTCAGCATTAAATTAATTCAAA
>JADHNV010000061.1 GCA_016779285.1 SAR86 cluster bacterium | reverse complement strand
AACTGGCGTATTCAAAAGTTTTTAATACCCTTAAAACAGTCTCATCAAAGAAAAATGTATTTATTTTTTTACTAGCTTTCTTTTTATATATTGATGGCGTTCATACAATTATGGCAATGGCAGCAGATTTTGCTCTTAACTTAGGCTTGCCAAGCAGCGATGTAATTGTTGCTCTTATCTTGGTTCAATTTGTTGCTTTTCCAACAACTTTATTGTGGTCTAGGTTTGCATACAAATTTGGTGATAAAAAAACTTTGCTCTTTACAATCTCACTCTATCTTGTTGTTATTGCTTACTCAGCATTTCTTTCTAATGCTGTGGAATTTTATGTTCTTGCCTCAATGGTTGGTGCGATTCAAGGTGGTATTCAATCTATCTCACGAAGCTATTACGCCACCTTAATACCTCAAGATGAATCTGGCGAGTACTTTGGCTTTTACAATATGTTTGGACGCGCAGGAGCATTTATGGGGCCTGCATTAGTAGCAATTTTCGTTACTTTTTTTCAAGATACAAGATATGGCTTGATACCCATAGCTGCACTGTTTATCATGGGCGCCATAATTCTCTTAAAAGTTAAAAGCCCTCATGAATCTTTTCAGTCGTAACTCTATTATTCTTTATAGCTTATTGGGTTTGGTTAGCTTGTTTCTAGCTGGTCTCATTCGAAATCTTCTGCAATTTGATACATGGCTAGAAGTCTTGATCACCTCATCAGTCATCATCCCCATGTATATTTTTGCAAGAAAAATTTTCTCAAATTTTCTTTAATACTTATGGAAGAACTGACCGAAGTATTTCAAAAACACTTCCCGAAAATAAGAGATCGAAAAGAGGGTGAAACCACCCCTGAATATCTTAATCATATCAATGAAAAAGTTAAAACTGCTCACAGAGAGCTGCTAAAGCTTAGTCCTTTTTACAAAATCTCTGAAGCCTTTAATGCTTCAAAACCTCTCTCGCTAAAAGATATAAAAGAGATTTTAAACGAAGTTCAAAAACATAACTCTAGCTAAGCAACAATCCTGCGCTTGAACAGCTAGTTAATTTTGAGTTAAGACATCTTTTAGAATTTTTGGTCTATCAGTGATAATTCCATCCACACCAAGGTCAATTAATTTCCTCATTGTATATTCATCGTTGATTGTCCAAACATGGATTTTTAAATCTTTGCTTTGTACATATTTTACAAATCTTTTAGTCACCAGCTTGATGCCATACTGATAAATGGGAACTTGTAAACAATCTCCCGGTACTTCGTTTTTGTATAGACCAAAACTAGCCAATAAGAGTTTTAAAACCTCTTTTGGCCCCATTGAGTAACATGTTTTAGGATATGTTTCCCTCACTTTTTTGAGCCTGTCGCTGCTAAAACTTGCTATGCAGACCCTCTCAAAAGCATTCAACTTTTCGATAATCTTCATTGCTGGAAATGCTACTTCATCAGTTTTAAGATCAATTTGAAAAAGTGCATTTGGAAATTGAGACAGAGCTGTTTCTAGTTTAGGTATTGGATGATTTTTAAATAATCTTAATTTCTCAATTTGATCACTATGCAAGGAATTGAACACCACGTCCTTACCCAATAGTCTATTTAGATCATCATCATGAAAAATATATGGAATTCCATCGGACGATAATTGAACATCCGTTTCTATGTAAGAGCATCCAAGTTCTATGGCGTACTTAAATGATTCCAGGGTATTTTCTGGCGCTTCCTCACTGCCACCTCTATGTGCAGAAATAGCAACTCCGGGTTGATTAAGATAAGGATGATTCACAATTTTAATATTGTACTTAGATTGGTGTAAAATCAATAAGATTCTATTCACATAATTGAATTAAATAATTTTATCAATATGATCGAGCAAGACATCCTAATACAAGAGGGCATTGATCTGCTTTTAACTGGCATGATCATTGTATTTACCTTTTTAATATTACTAATTTTTTCAGTCAATTTATTGAGGGTATTGCTATCACCTGGGATTCAAAATAACGGATTAAGTCACAATACAAGTGAATCATCAGCTCAGGTAAAGAATGAAACTCATCATAAAATTATTAAAGAAGTTCTTGAGGGCATGAGACCATGACAGAATCAAAAAAAATTGGTGTCACAGAGGTAGTTTTAAGAGATGCGCATCAATCCTTGCTTGCGACTCGATTTAGATATCATGATATGGAAGTTGCTTTAAAGAATTTAGATGCCGTTGGTTTTTGGTCTGTTGAATCATGGGGCGGAGCAATTTTTGATTCATGTATCAGATACCTCGGTGAAGATCCATGGGAAAGAATTCGAAAAATTAAATCTATGATGCCTAACACTCCTCAGCAAATGCTTCTCAGGGGGCAGAATTTATTGGGCTATAAACACTATTCAGATGATGTTGTAAATAAATTTGTTGAGTGCTCGAAAAAGAATGGTGTTGATGTTTTTAGAGTATTCGATGCTTTAAATGATATAAGAAATATGCATCAAGCATTACAGGCTGTTATTGCTGTTGAAGGTCATGCTCAAGGGACCATTTCTTATACTACGAGTCCCGTTCATACGATTGATTTGTGGGTGGATCTTGCAAAAAATATTCAAGACATGGGCGCTCATTCTCTCGCTATAAAAGATATGGCTGGGTTATTAAAACCATATGTTGCATTTGAGCTGGTCTCAAGACTTAAAGAGGAACTTGAAATTCCAATTCATTTGCATTGTCATGCAACCACAGGTTTTTCAGTTGCAACAGGCGTGAAAGCTATTGAGGCTGGTTTAGATAATATTGATACATCCATCTCTTCGATGAGCATGACATATGGACATACTCCCACAGAAACAATGATCAGTATTCTTGACGGAACTAATCGAGAAACAGAATTAGATCTTGATAAGTTGATACCAATCGCTGAACATTTTCAGGCTGTTAGAAAAAAATATAAAAATTTTGAAGGCTCACTTAGAGGCGTAGATGCCAGAATCATAGCATCTCAAGTTCCAGGTGGAATGCTAACAAATCTTGAAAATCAGCTTAAGGCTCAAGATTCAATTCATAGATTTGACGAAGTTATTCAAGAAATTCCTAAAGTAAGAGAGGAGCTAGGTTTCATCCCTCTGGTAACCCCAACCTCGCAAATAGTTGGAACTCAATCGGTAATAAATATTTTATCCGGCGCTAGGTATTCAACGATTACCAATGAGGTTAAGTCTTTGCTCAAAGGAGAATATGGCGCGACTCCTGCTCCAGTAAACAAAGACCTGCAGCAACAAGCTATTGGTGAAAGTGCAGTGATTACATGCAGACCAGCTGATCTGCTTAATGAAGATTTTCAATCCTCTGTAGAAGATTTTAAAAAAGCAACTGCTGATAAGGCTATTTTAGCTGAAGCCTCGGATGAAAATGTCCTCATATATGTGATGTTCCCTGAAATTGGGCTTAAGTATCTCGAAAATGTTGATAATTTAGACCACTTTGAGTCTGAGCCTCTAGAAATTAACCAGTTAAATGATACTGCATACATAGTTACAGTAGATGATCAGGAATATTCAGTAACTTTAAAGGCAGATAATTCAGTAATAATCAATGATGGTTCAGCGCAAAAAGAAGTTTTAATTCCTGTTGCTGCTAAAGCTGGAGTTGGAACCGTAATTGAGGCTCCATTGGGAGGAAATATTTTTAGACTAATTGCGGCAGAGGGAGAGTCTGTATCAATGGATGCCACTGTGCTGATTTTAGAAGCCATGAAAATGGAAACTGAAATCAAAGCTCCAAATGCTGGAGTCATCGGTAAAATATTTGTTCAGCCAGGCGATTCAGTAAAACCCGGAACTCCTTTATTTGAAATCCTAAACTAATGAATTTTGAAGCTATTTTTTCAAGTTTAGGCATTTTTAGCTTAAGTCTTGGGCAATCAATAATGTTGGTAGTGGGACTTTTGATTTTATATTTAGCTATTAGCAAAAAATTTGAACCCTTGTTACTTTTACCGATTGGGTTTGGAGCAATACTCACAAATATTCCTGAAATTGGTTTAGCTCTCAGCCCAATTGAAAAACTGATTTATTTTTCAAATGCACAGGAATTATCAGGTGCATTGAGTTTGGTTGCACTTGGTGATGCTGATTCTCTATCATCTTTTCTTAAAACTGCATCTCATTCTCAGCTATGGCTTTTGAACGAGTATGCTGCTGAACTTGGATATAGCGCGGGAATTTTAAATACTTTCTATTCTGTGGCAATTGGTTCTGGAGTTGCTCCATTGGTAATTTTTATGGGCGTGGGAGCTATGACAGATTTTGGGCCCATGTTAGCAAATCCTAAAACTTTAATATTAGGTGCTGCAGCGCAATTTGGTATTTTTGCAACCGTAATTGGTGCCTTGCTTTTAAACAAGCTGGGAATAGTTACATTCACTTTAAAGCAAGCTGCTGCAACTGGAATTATAGGTGGTGCTGATGGCCCAACCGCAATTTATGTTTCTTCCATTCTAGCTCCAGAGCTTTTAGGAGCTATTGCTGTTGCAGCCTATTCATACATGGCATTGGTGCCTTTGATACAGCCTCCGATCATGAGATTCCTCACCACAAAAACTGAAAGAAGAATTAAAATGGTCCAACTCAGGGAAGTTTCCCAGAAAGAAAAAATAATTTTTCCCATCATACTAGTTTTTTTAGTTGGCATGATGCTGCCAAGCGCAGCTCCGCTTATAGGCATGTTTTGTTTTGGGAACTTAATGAGAGAATCTTTGGTAGTTGAGAGGCTAAGCGAGGTGGTGCAAAACTCATTAATTAACATAGTTACTATTTTTTTAGGTTTGGCAGTTGGCTCAAAACTAGCTGCTGACCAATTTCTCACTCCTGAAACTTTGGGAATACTATCATTAGGCATAATTGCTTTCTCATTAGGCACTGCCTCTGGTATCTTGATGGCAAAACTAATGAATGTTTTAAGTTCAAACAAAATTAATCCCCTTATCGGTGCTGCTGGGGTTTCAGCGGTTCCAATGGCAGCCAGGGTGGTGAACAAAGTTGGGCTAGAAAATGATTCTCAAAACTTTTTACTGATGCATGCCATGGGGCCTAACGTAGCAGGGGTAATAGGTTCTGCGGTTGCGGCTGGAGTTATGATTCAGCTTTTAGCATAAAGCAATGGATCCTTTTAAAGATATTAGACCTTATTCGAACTCTGAAGTAGCCTCAGTCCTTCAATCTCTTGCATCAAACCCATCAGTGTTGAAGGCTTTTGTAGGATTACAGTTTCCAAGCATGCTATCAAAAATACCTTTTATAGAGTTTTTTGCAAAACAAAAACTCAATTCTTATTTAGCAACTATTAACACGATCGATGACTATCAAATGATTTTTAAAAATTTAATGGAGAAAGTCATTGAGAAGTCAATTTCATCTTTTCAAGTTAATGGCCTTGATTGCTTAAATAAAGATGATAATTACTTATACATTTCCAATCATAGAGATATTTCTTTGGACGCAGCCTTGCTTGCCTTTCATCTACACCAATCTGGTTTTAGAACTTTCAATATTGCTGTGGGTAACAATCTTATGGAAGAGAGCTGGGCCTCAGATCTATT
>JADHNV010000060.1 GCA_016779285.1 SAR86 cluster bacterium | reverse complement strand
TTACTTCAATATCATACAAAAAAGGCATTGTTTGGTTTGGTAAAATTCCGTATCCCAAAGAAACAAAAAATACGCCGATAGCAACAAATACTAAAAAAAAAGATTCTTTTTTCATATATTTTTCCTCATTAAATATATATCTTATAACAATGACACAACGGTTTGGGTAAAAAATAAATTGTTTATAAACATTTTTTATATATTGTTTAAATCTAGTGAATGTCTAAAAACCTCTCAAAATATTTGATTACTAGATATATACTCACCCCCCACTCGGCTGGTACTCCTGCTCCGGTGGACACAATCAGCATTTTATGAACTGAGTGTGTAGCAAAAAACTTGACACACCGAAATATAGCATGGCTATAAACATTGTAGGAATGGTGGTTTAGCGTTGTAGCAAGGACTTATGAGTCCACTGCTCTAACCAACTGAGCTACAGGCCCAAAAACATAGATGTTTTAGAGCGAGTCATTATATAAGAATTAATCGCTTAGGGAAGCATTAGTAATGTTTCAAAATTTATCATAGGTTATTATTCTTAAATGATTAACTTAGATGGAGTAAGCTCTTTTGCAAAAGGTGGAAACAGGAGATGTTATGTCAGCCCAATTAATCCAAAGCGATGCTTGAAAGTTCTTCATGAAAATCTTTTAGATAAGCTTAAAGAAAATTCAGCCTGGTATAAGCGCCTAGGAAAAAATGCTGGCCTCGATGATAATTTGCGCGAAAGGGATGCATACAATCAAAGAGCTATTTCCTCGCCTATCAATTCTTCTGTTTGGAATCATCTGGCAAAGTGGTATGGGATGGTTGAAACAAATCTAGGACCCGCTTCTGAAACTGAGCTTATTTTGAATGATGGTGAAATTGCCGAAACCTTAGAAACTTATCTTTTTAGAGAAGGCTTGACCCCAGAGATTCAAGAAGCATTAAAGACTTTTGAGACTTGGTTGAGAACTCATCTTGTTTTGACAAAAAATATCATTCCTCACAATGTTGTAATTAAAAAAGAAAATGGCTCTCTAATCCTTGTGATCATCGATGGGCTGGGCTGCAAATCATTTATACCGCTGCCAAAATACAGTAGATTTTTTGCAAGAATTTACGTAGAAAGACGCATCAAGTTGATGTGGAGCAGGATCCATTGGGACCTAGGTGGCCGCATTGGAGATTGGAAATAAAACTTCCTACTCGTCTAAGAAATTCTTTAAGTGACTGGAACGACTAGGGTGTCTTAGCTTTCTTAAGGCTTTGGCTTCTATTTGACGAATTCTTTCCCTGGTAACATCAAACTGCTTTCCAACTTCCTCTAAAGTGTGGTCTGTATTCATGCCAATACCAAATCTCATCCTCAAAACTTTAGCTTCTCTTGCCGTCAAGGATGATAGAACGTCATCCGTTGCAAAGTGAAGACTGCCTTCGGTAGCATTCTGCAGCGGAGATTGTATGACTGTATCTTCGATAAAATCACCTAAATTTGAATCTTCATCATCTCCAATCGGTGTTTCCATTGAGATAGGTTCTTTGGCAATTTTAAGAACTTTTCTAACCTTATCTTCGGGCATATCCAATTCTTTGCTTAATTCTTCTGGAGTAGGCTCTCTTCCCATATCTTGCATCATCTGGCGAGATACTCGGTTTAATTTATTGATAGTTTCAATCATATGAACAGGAATTCTGATAGTTCTTGCCTGATCAGCAATAGATCTAGTAATTGCCTGTCTAATCCACCAAGTTGCGTAAGTAGAAAATTTATAGCCTCTTCGATATTCAAACTTATCAACTGCTTTCATGAGGCCGATGTTACCTTCTTGGATTAAATCTAAGAACTGCAAACCTCTGTTTGTATATTTTTTTGCAATTGAGATTACAAGCCGAAGATTGGCTTCAACCATGTCCTTCTTCGCTCGCCTCATCTTGGTTTCGCCCATAGACATAGCACGGTTAATCTCTTTGATATCTTTAATGCTTAAACCAACTCTTTCCTCAACAGCTTTAATTGCTTTTTGAGCAATGACTACATCTGGCTTGATATGCTCCAAAGATTTTTTAGAGTATTTTTTACCGCTCATTAAAGAGTCAATCCATTTAACTTTGGTGATGTTATCTTGATACATCGCAATGAAATCTTTTCGGGGCACTCGTGCTGACTTTACAAATAAAAATTGAATTCTTTTTTCATGTAAACGAATTTCAGATAAATCGCTACGAGCAAAGAAAGCTAAATCTTCAAACATTTTTGGCGAAAATTTAAGAAACTGAAAAATTAAACCTAGTTTTGCAAATTCTGCCTTAGCCTCTTTAGAATGCCTGCCTTTAGATTCAAGAGCTTTATTTGTTTTATTAAATTGACGTTTTAAATTCGTCATTCGCCTTTGAACTTCAGCCAAATCAGGACCAGTATCAACTTCTTCGTCGCTCTCTTCTAGTTGTTTGGCTTTTTCACTTCCCGGTCCTGCTGAAGGCACCTCCTCCATCTCTTCAAGAAAGCCTGTTAATAACTCGCTTAATTTCTTATCTTCATTCTTAACTTGCTCATAAAAATCAATGACATACTCGACAATTCCTGGGTAATAAACACTGGCATCCAGAAGATCACGCATACCCTCTTCTATACGTTTAGCAATTTCAATTTCGCCTTCTCTGGTCAAAAGATCAACGGTTCCCATTTCACGCATGTACATTCTGACAGGATCTGTGGTTCTTCCTGTTTCATTCTCAACGGCAGCCAAAGCCTCAGCAGCTTGCTCAAGAGCAATATCGTCTTGATCGTCGGATGATTCGGATAGCATTAATGTATCTGCATCTGGAGCAGTTTCATGGACCTGAAGACCAAGGTCATTGATCATCCCAATAATTTCATCGACTTGATCGGGATCGGAGATGTCTTCGGGAAGATGATCGTTTACGTCTGCATAAGTTAAATAGCCTTGCTCTCGGCCTTTCTCAATTAACTCTGCAATTCTTGAACCTTGTTTTTTTAACTTATCCACTCAATGCCTCTTTCTAAAATCATTAGGTTTATGTGATGTCAAACTTGATTTTTTCAATCTTGTTTTGAACTTAATTTTTCTAACCAATTTCGATCATCATCAGTAATTTCTTGCTTTTTTAAGATGATTTGCTGTAAATCTCTTCTTTCTGCTGGCGAAATCGATCTGACATTATACTTGTCTTTGAGTATTTGCTCCCTATCTTTTTGATTTTTTAGCAAAATATCCACGCAATCAACAACTAGCTTGATTGCATTTTTTTCTGATAATTCAAGACCGGCAACCACAGCTTCTGAGAAATATCCCTTGATTTGATCTGATTCAAGGCTCTCAATTACCCTTGAGGGTTTGATATCAGGCGTCTGTTTGTATAAATCTAAAATAATAAATAAAAATTCTAATTTGGGATTATTTTTTAATTGGTCAAAAATGGGGTCTTTTGCAATGGCTGGAAAGGCCAATAATGCACTAAAAATATTTATCACCGCTTTCACTCTTACTGGCATGTTTGAGTTTGATTTAACACTATGATTTAAGTCTTGCCGAATAGATGCACTTATAGGAACATCCATGGTTTTAACATCCATGCCACATAATTTTGAAACCTCGCTAGCATAAATTTCCTTAATAACAGAGTTATTTATTTTATTTACAACCGGAATGGCGAAGGCGGCCGCTTGGGCTCTTCCCTCTAATGTTTCTAAATTATATTCTTTTACCTTAGATAAAAAATACGATGAGAGGGAAATGGATTCATCTAAGAGTTTCTGGAATCCCTCTAATCCATGCTCATTGATGTATGAATCTGGATCATGCCCTGGATCAAAAAATACAAAATAAATATTGATATCTTCTCTTATGATAGGGAAAGTATTTTCAACTGCTTTCCAGGCCGCTTTGCCTCCAGCCAAATCTCCATCGAACGCAAAAAATATCTTATTTGTATAACGCATGATTTTAGAAACATGATTTGGAGTGACTGCTGTTCCAAGGGTTGCTACAGCATTCTTAATACCATGCTCATAAAGGCCAATGACATCCATATATCCCTCTACAACAATCAAGGAGGCGATATTTCTCTCTGATTCTTTAACTTCATAAAGACCAAATAACTCATTTGATTTATTAAAAAAAGAGGTTTCAGGGGAATTCAAATACTTTGGCTCCCCTTCATCTATGATTCTTCCTCCCATCGCAATGAAATCACCTTTTATATTTCTAATTGGAAAAATAACTCTGCCTCTAAATCGATCATAAAATCGATTGTCCTTCTTGCTAAAAAGTCCTGACTCATTTAATTCTTTAGCTGATGCTTCAGCTTCTAAATGGTTGAAAAGTCCATCCCATTTATCTTGTGCATATCCAATATTAAATTTCTTGGCTGTAGGACCAGTAATTTTTCTTTCCTTGAGATACTGGATTGCTTTTGGAGCAATCGTCTCATTTAAATTGGCTTGATAAAACCTAACCGCTTTCTCAACCAAACCACTGGGTTTAGATTTATCTAACCTATTATTTTCATATGGCACAGTCATGCCTGCAGAACTTGCAAGAGTTTCAATGGCATCAACAAATTCTAGATTTTCATACTGCCTCAAGAAATGAATTGCATTACCAGATTCCTGACATACAAAACAATAAAAAAACTGCTTGTCTTGGTTAACAGCCATGGATGGGTTTGAGTCATCATGAAAGGGGCACTGGCACCAAAAATTTGATCCTTTTTTATTTAAAGGAATGCGCCTACCTATAACATCAACAATGTCTGTTTGATCCAATAACTGATCAATGAAACTAGTTGGAATTGACATGGTGCTCTATCCAGTTATCTAAAAATATTTTGGCAGCTAGATCATCGATTCGCCCGTCATTTGCATTCACCTGCGCCAACTGCTTTGCTTCAAACGAAGTTAATCTCTCATCAACTAATTCGCATGGAACATTGCTAATTATTTGAAGTTTTTGAAAAAATGGGTCAACTTTCTTCATCATATCACTTGGAGTTCCATCCATGTTTAAAGGATTGCCAACCAACAACTGATCAGGCTTCCATTCATGAATAAGATCTTTGATAGTATTCCAAATCTCTTCACCTTCTTGAGCAACATTAATAATTGTTAAAGGCGAGGATGTTCCAGTAATGGTTTGTCCAACAGCTACCCCAATATACTGAGTGCCGAAATCAAAAGCTAAAATTTGCATTGCTAAGAATTTGAAAAATTCCAGTCTCGAATAATTTCAAGCTGTTGGTAGCTTTCTGCCATGTTTTTGGGAAAAGGTTGAAATGGGGCTGATTGATATAAAATTTTTAATGCCATCGAATCCAGGATCGAATTTCCAGAAGATTGCAAAATATCCGCCCCTATTAAATTACCCTGAGAATCAATAGTAGACTTAATTTGAACTCTGAAATTTCCCTGGACAATATCAGAACGGGATATTTCATAATACCCTGCCGTCTCAACCTGCCTTTGCCAAGCATTTAAGTATATTGTCTCGAAACTTTCTAAAGTTGAATTGGATTCTAATCGTCTAACACTAAACTGAGATTTATCTTGAAGACTTACATCTCTGGGAATCATTGCAGATTTTTGACTGTTTTGCTCAAAAGACTGAGAGCCATTTAAAATACTACCCTGCATATCAAATTCTCCATTAGCGAATTTAATATTCACAATTGTTTCTTCATTAAACTCCCATGGTTGCTGAATTACAACAAAGC
>JADHNV010000059.1 GCA_016779285.1 SAR86 cluster bacterium | reverse complement strand
ATGGCGCATTTATTGATCCATCAAACTAGCGGAGAATATAACCCGTTGACTCTGAATATAAATGTTAATTTTTTGGCTCCAGGAACTCCTGGGCAATATACTGCCTCCGCACACATCAATAAAATTGGTAAGAGCATCTCTTTCACATCTGCCAAATTGCATCAAGATGACGTATTGGTTGCAACGGCTTCAGCCACCAATAAATTCCTAAAACTATAGTTTGATGACAAAAAAACATAGCCCATGGAAAAATAATTTAGAATTTATACAAAGTCTTAAACCTGAGTATGATTTTTCTTCTCAGACCAATCCAGAAAAACCTAATTATTTAAATCTCTCAAACTGGGCAGCATTGCCTGATAAGGATGGGTTTCATCACTTATCTCCCGATGAAGTGCCACAAAAGAATAATAAAGAGTTTGATGTTTTCTTCATTCATCCGACAGGATATTTTGGAAAACAATGGAATTCATCCATTGACAATACATCGGCTGCTTATGAAAGAACTGGTAGTCATTTAGCAACACAAGCATCTGCATTCTCGAAAACTTGCAATGTGTATGCCCCTTACTACAGGCAAGCAACTTATTATTCATTTTTTGATATTAAGTCTAATAATGGATCCAATGCGCTAGATTTAGCATATTCCGATATAGCGGATGCATTTAGTTTGTATCTAACAAAGCATAATCATGGAAAACCCTTTTTTATAGCAGGTCACAGTCAAGGAGCTTTGCATGGTCAACGATTAATCAATGAATATATATCCCAAACTGATGCCTATAAAAACTTTGTAGCCGCCTACTTAATAGGCTACATCCTGCCTACGAAATATTTTAATGAGATGTATCCTGACTTATCCATCTCTAAATCTGCCATTGATCATAAGTCCATAATTTCCTGGTGCACTGGGATTGAAGGTTTTAGTCGAAGTAGGGCTAAATCACTATTTAGAACTTCTGATGGATGGATATTAGAGCCAATGGAGCAATCTATTGTTTGTCAAAATCCATTTTCTTGGAATCAGCAGCATGATTGGGTGAATGATCCTAATAATATTTCAATTAGACTCAAATCAGACAAGCTCTCACTGGCAGATTATCATGCAACAAAAAATACCCACTCTAAGCTTTCTATTGAGGCTATTAGTGGATTAGATTTTGAGTCAAGAATTTCTAATAATTTTTTGCTTGAAACCAGAGGTCCCTTAATTGATAAAATTAAAAGATTTGCTAATGGTGGAGATCTACATAATTTTGATATCCCTCTATTTTGGGGTGCTATAAGAAATAATGTCCAAATACGAGCTGAAGCTTATGTTAAATAAACTTCCAATTTTGTTAGTTTTTGTTTTTTGCTCCTCTGTTTTTTCCTATCAAGAGGGTATCGCAAAAAATGATGACATTGAAATTGCTTACAGAGATTACGGCCCGATCGATGGAAGACCTATTCTACTCATCACCGGTCTAGGAGCTCAACTTACATTATGGCCTCAGTTTCTCATTGAGGATTTGCAAGCAAATAATTTTAGGCCGATAGTTTTTGATAATCGTGACGTCGGCTTATCAACACGATTTTCTTCTCAACCTTCTCAGGTAATAAATTATTTGAAATATTTTTTATTTCTTCCCATCAACTCTGAATATACGATTGAAGATATGGCTGCAGATGGGTTAGCAGTTCTTGATCATTTAAAAATTGATTCTGCCCATATCTTAGGCATGTCAATGGGAGGAATGATATCTCAGGTATTAGTGGCTCAAAACCAAAATAGAGTTAAATCATTTACCATGATTTCATCAACCGCCTCAACACCCAACCCTTTTAATGGTCCTAAGTTTAAGGTTACTCAGCAGTTATTGAAGAGGTCTGCAGCCAAAGATGATATTGAAAACAGAATTGATCAGTCTATTAAACTATTTGAGATGATCGGTACTCCCGGCAAAAACTATGACACGCCTCAATTTAGAAACAATATGAGGGCTTATATAAAACGGGGTGGGGACGATGGCGGTTTTCTTAGGCAGATGGCTGCAATTACTGGATCTAAAAATAGAAAAGAGTTATTAAGATCAATTAATTCCCCTACATTAATTATTCATGGCGATATTGATCCTTTAATAAAAGTAAAAAATGCTATTTCTGCACATGAATTAATTAAATCAAGTGAGCTGCAAGTTATTGACGGCATGGGGCATCTTTTAGATGAAGAAGCATATGCTAAGTTTCAAAAGAGCTTTATGGTATTTCTAAGAGAACATTCTTAATATAAAAAATCATATAACTTCTGCCACCCATTACAATATCTACATTCATGATTCAGACTAAAGAAAAATTTTTATATGCCTCTGGAGCTGTTGCCAATGGTGTAAAAACAGATGGCTTTACTTTTTTTCTTTTATTTTTCTACTCTAATGTTATTGGATTGAGTCCAGCTCTGGCGAGTCTTGCAATTTTTATTGCTTTATTGATTGATGCATTTACCGATCCTGTCATGGGAGCCATTTCAGATAGAACAAATCATAGATTGGGTAGAAGGCATCCTTATTTTCTTTTAGGCATCATTCCGATGGGGTTGTCTTATTTTATGCTGTTTTCAATTCAATCTTCTTGGGATTTAACACAACAGCAATTATTTTTCTGGATGCTCGCTTTTACCGCCATGACAAGACTAGGAATGACTGTTTTTGATGTTCCTCATAGGTCTCTTGGTAGTGAGATGTCACGCTCTTATGCTGAGAGAACCTCTATATTTGCTGCGCGAGAAATGTTTGGTTGGGCAGGGGGCTTATTCAATGCTTTGTTGGCTTACACAGTTTTCTTCAAAGATACCCCTGAATATATTCCTGGCACGCAAAATCCAGAACCGTGGATTTATTTTGGTATGACTGGCGCGATCTTAATGTGTATTTCTGTGCTCATAACTTACTTTGGCACTTTAAAATACAGTAATAGTTCATCAAACATTAAAGCATCATTCAATTTAAAATTAATTATTTCTCAAATTTACATTGCATTAAAAAATAAATCGTTCTTAATTTTTTTCTTTGGGTATTTATTTATTGCTGTGGGTTGGGGCTTAAATAGCTCACTCCAACTATATATGAATACTTATTTCTGGGAGTTTAAATCAATTATGATTGCTGCATTTCTAGGGATTTATGCATTATCAACTTTGACTGCTTTCTTGATAGTTCCTAGACTAGTTTTACACATTGAGAAAAGATCCATTTTATTAATAGCAATAGCAATTGCAGCTCTTATCCCACCTATACCAATTTTTTTATTTTTAAATAATTTAATTCCAGATTCTGGGTCTTGGAATTTATTTTTTACTTTAGCTCCGTTTATATATATTGCTAATACCTGTTTATCATCAAGCGCAATTGTTCGAGAATCAATGCTGGGTGATATTAGCGATGAGGTTGAGCTTGATAGCAAAATTGGTCAACAAGGTTTGATGTATGCATCTAGCTCATTAATAGGTAAGCTAAATACTGGATTGGGAATACTTGTGGCAGGTCTAGCGTTGGAGCTGATTGGTTTCCCGAGAGGATCTGAGGTACTTCCAACTTCTGATCAAGTTTTCAATTTGGCTATGGTTCAAGGTCCCTTTGTTGCTTTTTTGATGATCATTCCATTTGGGATATTTTCTTTATATGGCATTGATCGAAAGAAGCATGAAAATATCTTATCAAAATTAGAGGTTAGGTAATTTTATAACTAGGTTTTATACTAACTATCAATGAATAAATTTATTAAACACTCCAAGTCAACGAAAAGTATAGGCTTAACCAAACCAACAGCGTTTTCTTTTTTAGATCAAAGCTCTTCCAAAGTAAAACCATTTATATTTTTATGAGGTTAATGTGAAGGCTCCTCATATCATTACATTAGCACTTTGGGCTTTTGGTATTGTGAATTTATTTGAGCCTTTTAATGGCTGGTTTTTTTATCTGGCTTCAGGTATTTTTTATTTATTGCTTATCGCCCATTTGATTGAGTGCATAATTTTTAGAAATAAAATTCTTAAATCACAGGATACACCCCTGGTAGCATTCTCAATGACTCTTCTGTTTGGAGTCATTTATCTTGGCTCAATCAAGGAGTCTTAATATTTGGAAGTTTTAGATGCGGGAGCAAAAATCCCGAGAGGCTCAATGGGTGTATGGACGCTTGCTTGGCCATCCATAATTACGAATCTTTTCTATGCAACAAGCTCAATTGTTGCTATAAAAATTGTTGGCAATCTTGGTCCTGATGCAATAGCAGCCGCTGTAACAGGCCAAAGAGTAACATTCATTTTGCAAGCAGTTCTTACTGGAGTTTTAGCAGGTTCAACAGCATTGATTGCTCGAAACTGGGGAGCTGATGATAAGTTAGAAGCCGGCATATTCATTACTAGAACAGTTCAATTGGTGCTTTTATTATCATTGATCTCTTCTGCTTTAATTTGGCAATTTGCTGAGCCTCTGGTTAAGTTCTTTGGATTAAAAGGCCAAGCCCTTATTTTATCTGAGCTTTACCTTAAAGCCATCTCTCCATTTTATGTCGCATTTGGATGTGGTTTGGCTCTAATAACTGCGTTGAGAGCAGTTGGTGATGTTAAAACCCCATTAATTATTGGTTTCATAATGAATTTATTCGCAATATTTTTCATGTTAGTTTTTGTTAATGGATGGCTTGGATTTCCAAATTATGGAGTTGTTGGCGCTGCTTATGGAAATGGTGTTTCGTTTATTATAGGTGCCTCATTGTTAATTGTGTGCTGGCTTTCCAATCAACTGCCAGTGAAATATTTTTCTATATTTAATCTGGATATTGAGAGAGTAAAGCAAATATTTAATGTTGGCTTGCCTGCTGCCCTTGAGCAGATAATTTTCCAGATAGGTATTACAGCATTTCTTATTTTAGTTGCATATTATGGCACTGAGGCTTATGCAGCCTATGGGATTGGAGTGCAAATACTTTCATTTTCATTTGTTATTGGATTTGGGTTTTCAATTGCTGGAGCAACTCTAGTTGGTCAACACCTTGGAGCCAAAAACAAAGATCAAGCAAGGCGAGCTGGTTGGGGTGCCATGCGACTATCCATTATCTCTATGACCTTTTTTGGCATCATTATCATCTTGCTTGCAGAACCTTTGGCAAGATTCATGATTGATAACGATGAGGTTGTTCGCTTAACGGTTATTTTTATTTGGCTGCTGGGTTCAATGCAACCTTTAATGGCTATAGAGTTTTCATTAGGCGGTGCTTTAAGAGGGGCTGGAGATACTAAAACCCCCCTTGTTATTACTTTGACATGCTTGCTTTTTATTAGAGTTTTCCTTGCTGTAATTTTCTTTTTATTGGATGCAAGGATTGAGATTATTTTTTCAACATTGGTTGCTGATTATGTTGTCAAAGGAGTGTTATATGTGGCTAGGTTTAAATCTGATAAGTGGATGAATGTATTAAAATCTAAGGAAGCTGATCAGCAAGGTTTTTAATTGCTTCATTGACTCTTTTCCAGAGCTTGGTTTCAACAGCATTAATTTTTTTAGATTGTAAATTATTGATAAATTCAATTATCAAATCTTTGATTTCTTCATTTGTGCTTTTTGTGCCTGAGAACTTATTCTGAAGCATTTCTAAAGATAATATTTGTTTCACAGCTTTGTCAGCAGCTGGTGGGTCAATTTTTGCTATTAATTCTAGTTTTACTGTGATTTTGAGAAGCTTATCTTTATCGCCAGCATATAGAGGCTTTTTTAAAGTTTTGAATATTTCATTGTGGATAGATAGATGGTTTTCATCTTCTGTTTCCAAAAGAGTC
>JADHNV010000058.1 GCA_016779285.1 SAR86 cluster bacterium | reverse complement strand
GATTAGACTTATCGGAAGAGCATTTTTGGACAAGTTTAGAGAATATTATTAATGAATTTAGTCCTAAAAATAAAAAATTGCTAGAAATCAGAGAATCCATGCAGGAACAAATAGATGCATGGCATTTAGCTCACCCCGGGGAAGAAAAAAATTTAAATGTTTATAAAAGCTTTTTAAAAGAAATAGGATATCTTTTAGAAGAGGGTGGAGATTTTAAAATTACAACCGGGAATGTAGATCCAGAAATTGCATCTATTGCTGGACCTCAATTGGTTGTTCCGGTGATGAATGCAAGATTTGCTTTAAATGCTGCTAATGCAAGATGGGGAAGTCTTTATGACGCCCTGTATGGTACAGATATGATTTCAGAGGAAAATGGTGCCTCAAAAGCTGGCGCCTATAATCCTGTGCGTGGAGATAAA
The DNA here is from genome assembly GCA_016779285.1 of SAR86 cluster bacterium. Taxonomy (GTDB): domain Bacteria; phylum Pseudomonadota; class Gammaproteobacteria; order Magnimaribacterales; family D2472; genus D2472. The sequence goes on along the minus strand of JADHNV010000058.1, from coordinate 5,535 downwards.
GTTATTGAGTTTGCGAAGAAATTTCTAGATGATAATTTCACAATTGATAATGCAAGCTACGCAGATATTAACTCTTTTAATGTTAGAGACGGTCTTTTAGAAATTAGCCTCCTCAATGGCAAGACTACCAGTCTTTTAAACAATGATCAGTTCCAAGGATATCTAGGCTCAGCGGAAGAGCCCTCTGCAGTTTTACTTAAAAACAACAATCTCCATGCTGAGATTCAGATTGATCCGGAGCATTCTGTGGGAGCCACAGATCCTGCGGGTATAAAGGATGTATTGCTCGAGTCTGCGATTACGACGATTCAAGATTGTGAGGACTCAGTTGCAGCAGTTGATGGGGAGGATAAGGTTACCGTCTATAGAAATTGGCTAGGCTTAATGAAAGGTGATTTAAAAGAAACTTTTGTTAAAGGGGGGGCTGAAATGACAAGATCCCTCAATCCAGATAGAAATTATATTGCACCAGATGGGTCCAATTTTACGCTTCCAGGAAGAAGTTTGATGTTAGTAAGGAATGTTGGACATCTAATGACTAATCCTGCAATCCTTGATCAAAAGGGTGACGAGGTTCCTGAGGGCATATTGGACGCGATGTTTACGATCTGTATTGCCATGCATGATTTAAATGGCAACAGTCATCTACAAAACTCAAAGGCTGGAAGCATTTACATTGTTAAGCCAAAAATGCATGGTCCCGAGGAAGTACAATTTACATGTGATTTATTTTCAGCAGTAGAGAAATCATTAAACCTGAATCCGTTGACTGCAAAAATTGGAATCATGGATGAGGAAAGAAGAACCACTGTGAATCTCAAAGAGTGCATTCGTGTTGCCAAGGAAAGAGTAATTTTTATTAACACAGGATTTTTAGATAGAACCGGTGATGAAATTCATACAAGCATGGAGGCGGGCCCCATGATTCCTAAAGCTCAAATGAAACAACAGCCTTGGATTCTTGCCTATGAAGATTGGAATGTTGATTCTGGCCTTGAGACTGGATTCAAAGGCAATGCACAGATAGGTAAAGGCATGTGGCCGATGCCTGATGAGATGTTAAACATGTATGAAACGAAAACCATGCACCCAGAATCTGGCGCTAACTGTGCCTGGGTTCCTTCGCCAACTGGCGCTACTTTGCATGCAATGCACTACCATCAAATCTTGGTATCTGAGCGTCAAGAAAAATTACTTGAAAGAACCAAAGCAAGTTTGGATGATATTTTAACCATCCCTGTGATGTCAGATGTTGGCTCTTTGTCACCAGAAGAGGTGCAAAAGGAATTAGATAACAATGCTCAAGGTATTCTAGGTTACGTAGTTCGATGGGTAGATCAAGGTGTTGGATGCTCCAAAGTTCCTGATATCAATAACATAGGGCTGATGGAGGATAGGGCTACTTGCAGAATATCTAGTCAACACATCGCCAATTGGTTGCATCATTCTGTTTGTTCTGAGGATCAAGTCATGGAAACCATGAAACGTATGGCCGTTGTTGTAGATCAACAAAACTCGGGTGATCCATTTTATCAACCCATGGCACCAACTTACGATGGAATTGCATTTATGGCTGCTTGCAACCTAGCAATAGAGGGAAGGATTCAGCCAAGTGGTTACACTGAGCCAATTTTGCATGAGATGAGATTGAAATTTAAAGCTCAATGAAAGCTTACTGGATCACTAGATGTCATGTTCACAACTCTGATGAGTATGATGAATATATTAAGTTAGCAGGACCGGCAATCAACAAGCATGGAGGAACTTTCTTAGTTAGGGGCGGCAAGCAAATTGAGCTAGAGGGCGGCCCATACGAAAGAACTGTTTTAGTTGAATTTAACTCAATGCAGGAGGCCAAACTTTGCTATGAGTCTAGTGACTATCAAGAAGCGTTAAGGCACTCTTTAAATTCATCTAACCGTCATGTTGTTTTAGTAGAGGGAGTTAATTGATGTTTGTAAAAAAAATAATCATAAGTTGTGTCTTTATTTTTAATATCTCACTTTCAGCAGAATCTCTTGATCCGATTAAATTGCTTTCAGAATTTGTTGGCGTGGATACCATTAACCCTCCGGGCAATGAATCACGGGCAGTAGATTTTTATGCAAAAATATTTGAAGAGGAGGGAATAGAATATTTTACAGCAGAAAGCGCACCTGGAAGAGGAAACATTTGGGCAAGAATCAAAGGTGGAAACAAGCCTGCATTAATTTTATTGCAGCACACTGATGTTGTTCCAGCATCAAAAGATTACTGGGACACAGATCCAATGATCGCTGAAATCAAAGATGGATATCTTTACGGAAGAGGCGTTATCGACATGAAGGGGGCTGGAATCTCTCATCTTGTATCTTTTATAAGGCTCCACAGAGAAAATAAAAAACTTAACAGAGACTTGGTTTTTCTTGCAACCGCAGATGAGGAGGCTGGAGGTCTTTATGGTGCTGGCTGGATGATAGAAAATCATCCCGAGGTTTTTCAAGGAGCTGGCTATCTTATTAACGAGGGTGGCAGCGGTCTAAACATTCATAATGAGACTGTGTTTTCAATTGAGGTAACCCAAAAAGTTCCAGTTTGGCTTAGGTTAATAGCTACTGATGAGCCTGGACATGGTTCATCACCCAGAGCAACTAGCTCAGTTTCCCGCATTGTCCATGCCTTAAATTTGATCAGAGAGAATCCATTTCCAGCTAGAATTATTCCAGCAGTAGAAACATATTTTAAAAGCCTTTCTTTGAATATGGTTGGTGAAAATGCAGAGGCTTTTGCAGATATCAAAACAGCAATTAAGCAACAGGGTTTTCTTGCTAAACTACAAGAGTTTTCTCCTTCCTATCATGCATTAACAAGAGATACGTGCTCCTTAACAATGTTAAAAGGTTCTCAAAAAATTAACGTCGTCCCTCCTGTTGCAGAAGCAGAGGTCGACTGCAGGATGCTTCCTGATAGGAGTTCTAAAGAATTTATCAAGGATTTTAAAAATTTAGTTGAGCCAGCAGGGGTTAAAGTTGAACTTGTACTTGCTTTTGCTCCCGCAGTTTCATCAACTGAATCTGAGCTCTTTCAGCATATACAATCTACTACAACCTCATTACATCCTGGCTCAAGAGTAGCTCCAGCAGTAAGCACTGGATTTACTGACAGTCACTTCACTCGTGAGCTTGGTATAGATAGTTATGGCTTTAATCCCATTATCTTTGATCCCAATGATTTTTCTGGAGTGCATGGAAATAATGAAAGAGTAAAAGTTTCCAGCTATCTTGAAGGTACAGAAGATCTATATCAAATAGTTCGTCAGTTTGTCCTTGATTAAATTAATTCTTAACTTAATCCCAAAAACTCTTTTAAGTTTACTACTATGCTTTGCATTTGATTTGCAATCTCAAGATCAATCCGATGCAGATAGTTTTTTTCAGAGACAGGCACCTTCCTACCCAACTCCAGATGATTTGATTGGATGGATAGATTCACGACAAATTATAAATTTGAATGGTGAATGGAGTTACATAGTTGATCCTATGAACAATGGCTTGCCTGAATCATCTTTTTTTGGAGGGTTCCCAAAAAACAAAACTCAAACTACAGGCATGGAGTTAATTGAATATAACTTTGAAACCGCAAAAAAAATTCAAATTCCTGGAGCCTGGAATGCTGCAGATAAAAAACTTCTTTTCTATAGAGGACCCGTCTGGCTCTATAAAAAATTTCAATACACGCCCAAAGAAGAATCTTTGACTCACCTTTACATTGAAGGCAGCAACTTCACGACCCGAGTCTTTATCAATGGATTGATTGTAGGAAAATTTGAAGGTGGCTATGTCCCATTTAATTTTGAAATTTCTGAACATTTAAAGGAGGGTGAAAATATTTTGTTGGTGCAGACCGACAATACTCTCAATGAGTCATCCGTTCCAACCCAAAAAACAGACTGGTGGCCATGGGGAGGTATTGTTGGCGATGTTTATATCGTTGAGACACCGAAGCAATTTATACAAAATGCATATTTGCAGCTTAACCCAGATAATTTTACTGAAGCTCTATTCAAACTTAAAATGAATCATCCATCCTCTGGGCATAACATTAAGCTTGAAATCCCAGAGCTTAAGTTTACAGCCAAATATCAAACAAACTCCTTAGGCGTCATTGAAGAAAATATAAAAATAAATCCCCAACTTTGGTCACCCGAGAGCCCTAAGCTTTATGAGGTAATCATTTCATCCAATGCAGAAACAATCTCTGATGTGATAGGTTTTCGATCTATTCAAACCCAAGGCCAAAAAATATTTTTAAATAACCGCGAGATTAGATTCAAGGGAATTGCAATGCACTCCGAGCCCATCGGTATACCAGGTCCGGCTTTTTCAACGGAGCATTTTAAACAGCTGCTTGCAACGGCTAAAGATTTAAATGTTAATTTTATCAGAGCAGCCCATTACCCCTATACTCGTCATCTAGCTAAGGTTGCAGATCAAATGGGGCTTATGCTTTGGGAGGAGGTGCCTGTTTATTGGAACATAGATTGGGATAATCCTGAGACGTTAAAGATAGCAAAAAATCAAATTTCTAGACTGGTTCAAAGAGATCAAAACAGGTCATCTGTAGTGGTCTGGTCTGTTGCCAATGAAACACCGTTATCTTCTTCAAGAATGAAGTTTCTACAATCCCTTCTCTCAGAGATAGAAATCAACGACGCATCGCGCTTAACCACAGCAGCTCTTTTATCTGGCAGCGAAGAACAATTTAGATCCCTTGCGCTTGTCTTAGCTTTGCAAGGAGCTAAATCCAAGTGGGTTGAGCCAAAAGAAAAAGCTATTTTTTCAGTAATTCTTGATCAAGCTAATATTTCAATTGAAGATGAATTATCTTTCTCTCTATCGATCGATGATCCTCTCGGGGAGAGTATTGATTTGATTTCTTACAATGAATACTTTGGTTGGTACTACGTAACATTTTTTACAGATCAAATGATGATTTCCGAAGGCACTTTGAGAAGGCTCATGTTTGAGGTTATGCCAACGATCAAAATTACCTCATCATTTGATAAGCCTATTCATATTTCTGAGTTTGGTGCTGGTGCCAAGTACGGCAATCGTACAAATAAAATTTGGTCCGAAGAATATCAAGCGAAGCTTTATCAGCACCAGTTAGAAATGCTATCTAACAACTCGCAAATACAAGGAATTAGCCCTTGGGTCCTAAAGGATTTTAGAGCAATGCTTAGACCTTTGGCTGGCATTCAAGATTTTTATAATAGAAAAGGACTGATCGATGAAAACGGAAATAAAAAAGAAGCTTTTAAAGTTTTGTCTGATTTTTATGCAAATGAATGGAATAAATAAATTTTTTTAAATTTCTTACATTTTTTTAAAAAAAAGTGTTGACACTATTTCCAAAAGGCGTATATTAAATAGACCAACTCGGACCGACTTACAAACAACTGCAGACGGGAGTAAGAGAGAAAGAGAAGGTAGAGACGAAGGGCGAAAGCGTTACTAAGAGTCGACGATAAAAAAGAGCTTAGTGACCCACCAAGAA
>JADHNV010000057.1 GCA_016779285.1 SAR86 cluster bacterium | reverse complement strand
ATTTATGAATTTAACAGAAATGAAAGTCAAGCCAATCAATGAGTTGGTGGATATTGCCGAAAGCTTAGGAATTGAAGATGTTGGGCGTCTTAAGAAGCAGGAAATCATATTCCGTATTTTTAAACAACAAGCCAAGGAAGGTGTAGATATATATGGCGGAGGAGTGTTAGAGATTTTGAATGATGGATTTGGCTTCTTAAGATCTCCTGAAGGCTCCTATTGTTCTGGCCCAGATGATATTTATGTATCTCCAAGCCAAGTTAGAAAATTCAGCCTCAGAAAAGGGGATGAAATTCATGGAAAAATTAGACCTCCAAAAGATAGCGAAAGATACTTTGCTTTAGTCTACGTTGACACAATCAACAAAGAGGCCCCAGAAAAAACAAAAAAGAAAATTCTTTTTGAAAATTTAACACCACTCTTTCCAACATCACGACTTACTCTCGAGCAGGGCAGTGGTTCAGCTGAAGATCTTTCTTCTAGAATCATTGATCTTGCATCTCCAATTGGCAAGGGGCAGCGTGGATTAATCGTCTCACCCCCCAAAGCAGGTAAAACACTTATGCTACAAAGCATAGCTCATTCGATTACAAAAAATAATCCTGAGGTGGAATTAATAGTATTGCTGATTGATGAGCGACCAGAGGAAGTCACGGATATGTCTAGAACAGTAAGAGGTGAAGTGGTTGCAAGTACATTTGATGAACCTCCGACAAGACATGTTCAGGTAGCTGACATGGTTATTGAAAAAGCTAAAAGGCTAGTTGAACATAAAAAAGATGTAGTTATTCTGCTTGATTCTATTACTAGATTGGGTAGAGCTTATAATTCAGTCCAACCAGCTTCAGGGAAAATTCTGTCAGGCGGCGTAGATTCAAATGCTCTTGAAAGACCTAAAAGATTTTTTGGTGCTGCAAGGAATCTAGAAGAAGGTGGAAGTTTGACTATTATCGCCACTGCTCTTGTTGAAACTGGCTCTAAAATGGATGAAGTTATTTATGAGGAATTTAAGGGCACAGGAAATATGGAAATTCATCTAGAAAGAAAAATTGCTGAAAAAAGAATTTTTCCTGCCATTAACATTAGACGCTCAGGAACCAGAAGAGAGGATCTTCTTACCAGTCCTGAAGAGTTACAGAGAATGTTTATTCTTAGGAAGATTCTCGATGATATGGAAGACTCTCAGGCGATTGAATTTTTAATTGAAAGATTAAAATCATCTAAGACGAATGATGAGTTCTTTAGCGCCATGAAAAGTGGCAGCGCAAACGGAAAGAAAAAATAATTAATTTAATATACTGCTAGGGCTGCTTCAACCATCTCTTCATCATGAGGGGAATTCGCTAAGATGCATTTTTTAAATCCGTGCTGAATAGCTAACTCTTTTATTCTTTTCGAGGCAACAATTAAAATAATTTTCTGGATTGTATTCACAGATAACTGTCGCATGAGCACTTCTAAAGTTTGTTGGGTATAGATTAGAAATACCAATTTATCTTGACCCTGAATTTTTAAAAGATCAATTTTGTCTTCTTCTTGCGATGCATAGCAAGGAAATGTATCTATTTCAATATCAGATAAAGAGAGTATGCGTGGTTTTTTCTCTCCACAAAAAAGCATACATTTTTTGTAACCTTTTTGTTTAATTACTTCTGCTAAACCTTCAGAATCAAATGTTGATGGGGTTTTTGAAGGAAGATTAAATTTTTTCAATGATTCTTGAGTTGCACGACCGATTGCAAGAATAGGAATCCTTGCATCCTGTTGAAAAGATTTTTGGCAATATTTAGCTCCATAAGTTACTGCGGATTGGCTAGTAAATATTAAAAGATCATAATTACTCAGGTTAGTTATATTTTGTATTGCTTGAGCAGCAGGCTTTATTTTTAAAATTTTAGTTAAAGGTAAGTGAACAAAATTGCATTTAAATTTTTGAAGTAAAAGATTGGTTTTTTGGCCAAGATCAACCGGTCTAGTATTTACAATCATCTATCGTTGAATAATTTCTTTGACGCCTTTACGAATTAGTGTTTCTATAAAATCATTCACAGCGTCTATTTTATTTTTTAATTTAAATCTTTTCAGCTCATTGTGCACTTCAGTTCCATCTTGATTAGAAACTCTTACTTTAAGTTCAACATCTTGATTATCAATTTTGCACAAAGCTGAAATTGGAGATAAACAATTTCCTTCAAGGGATGCTACAACCAATCTTTCAATTTCTGTTGATTGGAAAGTCAGGCTATCATTGACTAAACTTAGTAAATCACTCAGGTAAGGTGAAATGTCAGTTGACTTAACTTCAATACCAATGGCTCCCTGCGCTGCTGCTGGTAACATTTGCTCTTCTGTAAATACATGAACGTTAGGATGTAAAATTTTTAATCGATTAAGCGCAGCTTTGGCGACAATCAAACCATCTAAATTATCAGTTTGGAGTTTATTAATTCTAGTTTGGATATTCCCCCTGATTGGTTTGATATTCAATTTAGGATTGATGGCAAGCAGTTGAGATCGCCTTCTAGGTCCAGATGTAGCAATATTAAGATTTTTTGATAAGTCGCTAATGGTTAATCCTTCTTTTAATAGAAGGGCATCGATTGGTTCCTCCCTTGCCAAAGTTGCTGCAATGGTGAATTTAGAATTTATGAGTGCTGGAACATCCTTTAAACTATGCACTGCTATATCAGCACTTCCATTCTCTAACGCCATCTCTAGTTTGGATACAAACAAACCTTTGCCGCCAATTGTATGCAAAGGAGCATCTGTAAGATCGCCTTCTGATTCGATCTTAATAATCTCACATACGCATCGAGGATCAAAAAATTTGATTCTTTCTATCACTTCGTTTGTTTGCAGCATTGCAAGCGGAGATAGCCTGGTTGCTATTCTAATTTTCATTGTAAAATTATAAGCCTCACGTCTCCTATTACCTTATCTTTAAGAATTTTTTGAGTATGATGAAATTTGATATCACTATGCTTGCTTGCTTCAAGGAAGACTTTTCCCTCGTCATTCATAATATTGCTTCCATAAATTGTTCTGAGGAGGGTTTCATAATCAAGCTGATCAAAAGGTGGATCTAAAAATATTAAATCAAATTTTCTTTTGTTTATGCTAAGCCATTTTAGGGAGTCGCTGCAGATAACTTGAGTACAATCTTTATATTCTAGTTGATTAATATTTTTTAAAATATTTTTGTACAAACTTTTATCTTTTTCGATAAATGTAGAGTGTTTAGCTCCTCTTGATAAGGCCTCTAAACCTAAACTACCAGTGCCTGCAAACAAATCGAGACAAGATTTATCTTTTAATTCAAATTGTAACCAACTAAACAAGGTCTCCTTAGCTCTATCGGTAGTTGGTCTCAAAGCGGGAGTTGCCTTAAAAGCTATACGATAACTCTTGTTTCTTCCCCCAATTATTCTTATGCTTGACGTATTCAATATTTCAAATTTTTACTGAGTATAAATTATAACGTCTATGGCTAAAGAACAATTTTTAATTGCAATGAGATTTTTAGCTTCATCGGTCAGCGTTATTTCAGCGAAAGATTCATATGACAATCTGTTGGCAATGACTGCTTCTTCAGTAACTTCATTAACAATGGACCCACCCTCAATATTAGTTTGTGTAAATCAGGGTGCCAGCATCCATGATGCTTTGATTAAAGGTAAGAATTTATGCATCAATATTCTTCAAAAAAATCAGCAAGAAATTTCAAATTTATGTAGCTCACGCAATCAAGAGTCACAAAGATTTGAAAATAATTTTTGGGACGTGAGCGATATTCCTTTTATAAAGAATGCTCAGGCAAATATATTCTGCAAAGTTGATCAAACTATTGCATATCATACTCATACAATTGTTATTGCCAGTGTTTTTCACTCACAAACTGCTGAGACTTTTAATACTTTAATGTATGCAGACGGAGGATACTTAGATTAGATGAGATATTTATTTGTTATTTTTCTTTCATTTTCACTTCATGCCATAGAGCTATCAAAAGGTGATGAAAATGCTTCTGTATATTTTATTTCGCCAAATGATGGAGAAACTGTTTCAAGAACATTTACTGTTCGATTTGGGTTAGAAAATTTTGGTGTTGCACCAGCTGGGATAGAAATGGTGAATACCGGACATCATCATTTGATCATTGATGCTGATTTGCCATCACTTAACCTACCAATACCTGCTGATAAGAATCATGTCCATTTTGGTAAAGGACAGACTGAAGTTGAGATTGAATTAGCTAAAGGCACTCATACACTTCAACTGCTATTGGGTGACTTTCGACACATTCCGCATAACCCACCAATTTATTCAGAGAGAATTACTGTTCAAGTGAATTAAAACTCTAAGGATTCAGCAAGAAAAGATCTTAGGTCTCTAACCACGACTGACATAGCGCTGCTTGCGTCTGTATCTAGATTTGGATCAATATCAAGATCTAATAATCCAACAAGACCATGCATCATCGCCCAGAACTTTATACATTTTTTACCAAGCTCATCTTCTGATATTCTAGGGAATAGTTCGGTTAAAATTTTGACCAGCTCATCGAATGCTCCTGAGGCTGCATTGTGAAGCTCAGGATATTCAGTTTTATCAATGATAGGACTAAACATTAGATCATAGGTATTTTTTTTCTCTAGACCAAATCCAATGTAGGCAAGACCCATTTCTAGAAATTGATCTTTTTTTGTTGAATTTTTAACTGCATTAGCTGCTGTTTGGAGTTTCTCAGTTAATTCTTCAAAACCTCTCTTTGATACTTCAGCAAGAAGAGAATCTTTTGTTTTAAAGTGTCTGTATGGAGCCGTTTGAGAGACACTAGCTTCCTTTGCAATGGATCGCAAACTCATTTGATCATGACCAGCGATTTCACATACCTTGCAGGCACTTACAATCAATTCTTCTTTGAGATTTCCGTGATGATATTTCATATTCAATATAATGTTGACAGTGAATACATTAAATATATACTATGTTTACGCTGCTAACATTATTAGCATAACATATAAAATTTTATGAATAAATCTCTTAACTTTTCAATTTTACTATTTGCTATATTTGATCTTTCATCAAATTCGTCTTTAGAAATTACCACTATTGAAATTCAAGAATCTTATAATATCATTCAGAATTTTCCAGGAAAGATACTTCCATTAAATTATTCAAAGCTAGCTTTTGAAGTTCCAGGCAAGATTCAGCAAGTTAAAATCGATATTGGAGATGCGGTAAAAAAGGGAGACATCTTGGCATTTTTGGATCCCTCAGAAATGCAGGCTAATTTAAATCAAGCTCAAGCAAGATTTGATCTTGCTGAGCAAGCCTTAAAAAGGTTTCAAGATTTAAAGTCAAAAGGATTTATTTCTAATCAAGAACTAGATCGAGCTAATTCAGAGTTTTTGATTGCTAAAGCGCAAGTAGATTTATACTCAGTTAAATTAGAGCAGACTTATATTCGAGCGCCATTTGATGGATATATACAAAATAGATTTCTAGATTCTGGAACTGTTATTAGTCCAGGAGTGCCTATTTTAGAAATTATTGATTCATCATTTGTTGAGGCGCATGTTTCAGTACCTAGTAATGTTATTGAAGGTTTGATGGAGGGGGAATCTTATAGCTTTTTAATTGGCATGGAAATTTTTCCTGCAACACTTAAGCGCTATACAAAAATGAGTGGTCAAGGTTCAGATAACAGATTATGTATATTTGAATTCAATACTTTTATTAGTCCCGGCTCTGTTTCATATTTACAACTTCAGCAAAAAAAAATTAAAACTGGAGCTTGGGTTCCATTAAAATCGCTCTCCCAAGGAACGCAAGGTTTATGGAATCTATACACAGTCTCGAAAGATAATAATGAGCAATTTAAGGTAGCCAAAGAAATTGTTGAACTCATTCATGTTGAAGGAGACAACGCATATATTTCTGGGACTATTTCCACTGGTGA